>NZ_JABWMS020000199.1:0-804 GCF_013369155.2 Escherichia sp. 94.0001
TACCGGGGCAGGTGGCGTTGATCCGCAGGCGCTTACGACCAGCGGCAACATCAGCGCGCAGAGTTTCATTTTCAGCTCTCGCATCGGCTAATTCCCTCGAGTATCTGGCATCAAGTGCAGCAACATCACGCTGGCGCTGCTGCATATCAGTAATGGTTGCATTTGCCAGCTCCAGCTCACTGACTTTTTTATCGCGCTGCTCTTTGTAGGTGATGGCGTTATCACGGTAATGATTCAGCCCCAGACTAAGCGCACCACAGGCCACCAGCAGGGCAATGATGACCACGCACAGTACGCGGTTCATTTCACCACCAGCGTATCTGACCAATGAAATAACCGGAAGCCATAATCACAAACACCAGCCAGATAAGGATGAACTTCCAGGTGGATAATTTTTCAGCCATCATTCGAATCTCCCGAATCAGTTTGCTAAAATCAAACACACTTTCTCCTTTGACTTTTCCGGAGTCAGGAAACACAAAACCCCGCTTGCGGCCAACAAACGGGGTTTTACTTTTATTCACTTAGTTTTTGCCAGTTCGCAGGATTTCGTGTTATCCGCCCGTGTGAGCAAACCGCATTTTTCAGCAAAATATTCTGCTTATCTGTCAATTCCCCAGCACGCCAGCGCGCTCTCCTGGTCACGCCGTGAGACCTGACCGTAGCAGTTGTTTGAGCGAATACGGCAGTCTCTGCCACCGTCCTTAATCCACCAGCGAATCGCCTCGCATGCTCCCCTGCGGTCACCAGCATTAATCCGTCTGTAAAACGTCGACGGGAAACACTTACCGGGGCCAATGTTGT
>NZ_JABWMS020000200.1:0-803 GCF_013369155.2 Escherichia sp. 94.0001
GAATACTGCCAAATATTATTGCAAAATATTCTCTAAATTATGAATTAAATATCCATAAGCATTATTGCCTGGGAACTGGACATATAATTACTCTTCTGTGCTAAAGGAACGTTCTGAAATGTTTAAGTATGCAGAGATGTTGATGGCGGAAGAAGATGATAAAGTATGTGAACTTATTTTTAAACAACAAGATAATTTGATTTTAAAAATAAATGATAGATTTCCCAGAATAATTATAAAGAAATACCGAACATTACAAGGTAAAGTCGTATGGCTATGGATATTGCCATTTGTTATTGAATGGTTAATTGTGTGCACTTTGGGTGTAAACAGTTAGCTTGGTAAAAGTAAATATCCTGATTGTTGTTTGTTAAGGAGTGAGATGCCTGTGCGTCTGGTGTCTATTATATTCCCAATATTATTGGCGCTATTCTTGCTGGCGTAGGCATCGCCATACTATGAATATTGTGTTTGTCGTGATTCAATTTTTATTTATAACCTCTACCCGGAGCAAATTCAGGTAGGTCATGCATAAAAATATCTTTCTATACTACGAAAATTATTTTTGTGAAAGTATTGACAACGCTAACTATTTTTAATTATATATTCATGATGCTCTAGGCATCACATTTTCTCCATGGGGTATTCCCTCCGCCGGCACTATGTGTTGCTGGCGTTTTTTTTATCAATTCTTACTTTTTAATCCCACTGTCCTTTCCACCAGAAACATACCTCGTTTCTACTGTATTTTGAGAATATAGTTCCCAGAATACCAATTATATATAATACGTTGTAATATATGT
>NZ_JABWMS020000201.1:0-786 GCF_013369155.2 Escherichia sp. 94.0001
CTCTGGAGCAGGATATCACCAATCTGGAAAAAGCAGCGGCATTAAGCATTGCCAGAATGATTACATACCCACGTTAATAGCTAACCAACGAGGCTAATAATGGAATTTAAAGATTTACCAACGCCATTACAGGAAATGGCATCGAATATAGTTCGTTCACAACTGGCTACTCTTGACCTTAGTACCGCAGAAAAAGAAACCATCGATAATATGGTTCGTAATGTGCGCAATGCTTTTTCTGGGCTATATGGTTCTGATAATCAAAAGCAGGAAAGCGATGTTAATAAACGGGTAATTTCTGTTTGCGTGAATGGCCATGTTCTTTCATCAATCAAAACAGAAACGGCGACAGTCTTCGATTGCCTTTGCATTGTACAGAGCCTTGTTGATGCCCTGTTTCGTTCAGTGAATTTAGAAAATGATGCAAATCTGCGAGGGCGCATAATAGCACATCCATATGCACATACTTTAGGCTCTGTGGATATCAAAGATCCCACAAATCTTTAATGAAATAGTTAACGCGAATTGTACTTGCTCTTTCGGTTGCTTTCAGAATACGCGTTGAAACTGCTGGCGGTAATTTGGTATTCCATTTATTAAAATCATGCCCGGGAAAGTACTCTTCGAAAATACTTTTAACTGCAGACTCGCCTATTGAAATGCTGCTTACCATGCGATTTTGATAAAGGCATTTAGCAATAAGAGTTGATTTTAACATTCACCCTCCTGAGGGTTGGTAATTAAGGAGTTCTCCACGGGTGAAGTGGAGTGCGTGCGCCGGACACG
>NZ_JABWMS020000202.1:0-780 GCF_013369155.2 Escherichia sp. 94.0001
TGGTACTCTGGGAAATCGACCTGACGGTACAGGGTGGTGAGCGGTATTTTTTCTGCAATGAGCTGAATGAAAAAGGGGAGGCGGTCACCTGGCAGGGGCGGCAATATCAGGCATACCCGATTGACGGCAGTGGCTTTGAGATGAACGGGAAGGGCAGCAGTGCCCGCCCGTCGCTGACGGTGTCGAATCTGTTCGGTCTGGTCACCGGAATGGCGGAGGACCTGCAGAGCCTGGTGGGGGCCACGGTGGTCCGCCGCCGGGTGTATGCCCGTTTTCTGGATGCGGTGAATTTTGTGGCGGGCAATCCGGAAGCGGACCCGGAGCAGGAGCTGAGCGACCGCTGGGTGGTGGAGCAGTTATCAGAGCTGACGGCCATGACGGCCTCGTTTGTGCTGGCCACACCGACCGAGACGGACGGGGCGCTGTTTCCCGGTCGCATCATGCTGGCGAACACCTGTATGTGGGATTACCGGGGAGATGAATGCGGGTATAACGGTCCTGCGGTGGCGGATGAGTTCGACAACCCCACCACGGATATCCGTAAGGACAGATGCAGCAAGTGCATGCGCGGGTGTGAGATGCGCAGCATGGTGGCTAATTTTGGCGGTTTCCTTTCCATTAATAAACTTTCGCAGTAAATCCCGGTTTATGACACAGACTGAATCAGCGATTCTGGCGCATGCCCGGCGGTGTGCGCCTGCGGAGTCGTGCGGCTTCGTGGTGAGAACGCCGGAGGGGGAGCGGTATATCCCTTGTGTGAATATCTCTGCAGAGCCGGAG
>NZ_JABWMS020000203.1:0-770 GCF_013369155.2 Escherichia sp. 94.0001
GACGCCGGGCCTGCAGAGCCTGTTTCTGCGGGAAAGTGTTCGACGGTGAGCTGAGTTTTGCCCTGAAACTGGCGCGTGAGATGGGGCGACCCGACTGGCGTGCCATGCTTGCCGGGATGTCATCCACGGAGTATGCCGACTGGCACCGCTTTTACAGTACCCATTATTTTCATGATGTTCTGCTGGATATGCACTTTTCCGGGCTGACGTACACCGTGCTCAGCCTGTTTTTCAGCGATCCGGATATGCATCCGCTGGATTTCAGTCTGCTGAGCCGGCGTGAGGCTGACGAAGAGCCTGAAGATGATGTGCTGATGCAGAAAGCGGCAGGGCTTGCCGGAGGCGTTCGTTTTGGCCCTGACGGGAATGAAGTTATCCCCGCTTCCCCGGATGTGGCGGACATGACGGAGGATGACGTAATGCTGATGACAGTATCAGAAGGGATCGCAGGAGGAGTCCGGTATGGCTGAACCGGTAGGCGATCTGGTCGTTGATTTGAGTCTGGATGCGGCCAGATTTGACGAGCAGATGGCCAGAGTCAGGCGTCATTTTTCCGGTACGGAAAGTGATGCGAAAAAAACAGCGGCAGTCGTTGAACAGTCGATGAACCGACAGGCGCTGGCTGCACAGAAAGCGGGGATTTCCGTCGGGCAGTATAAAGCTGCCATGCGTATGCTGCCTGCGCAGTTCACCGACGTGGCCACGCAGCTTGCAGGCGGGCAAAGTCCGTGGCTGATCCTGCTGCAACAGGGCGGTCAGGTGAAGGACTC
>NZ_JABWMS020000204.1:0-766 GCF_013369155.2 Escherichia sp. 94.0001
GTATGCTTCAATTCGACGTTAGATCTTGAACTTGCATCATTTTTTCTTGCTTTGGTAAAAGATGATTCATGTGATGATGATTTGCGAATTGAAGCGGTAAAAATCATTGGGTTATACAAGGGTGATTATGATGATCGTTTTATTATAAATGATCTTATTGAAATAATTAATTCAGATGAGGATGACAGCTTAATCGTCTCTTGCATAAATACATTATCCCTATTAACTATTGGTGATAATGAAATAAAATTTGCCTTAAGTATTATACAAAAGGATAGTTATATTTTGTTTAAAGGAGCTGCTTTTTCGTTAATATCTCATAATAAACATATCCCATCTGCTACTGACGCTTTAAGAGAGCTATTAAACAACACAGAGTATGGAAGATCAGCGGCAAGAGAACTGGCTTGATTCGTTTGATATAAAGCCGGGAAGCTTATTTACCTTCCCGGCTTTTTTATTATTTAACGTTCGTTCAGCACACTAAACATCCTGTCCCGCATTCCCTTAACAGCCTGTTTAACCTGATAAAGTTCCTTACGCAGTTCCTGTACTTCGTTGTTATCCGCAAGCAGGATCAGGCAGCCTTCCGAGATCTTCACGGTAACGCCCGTGCCGATCTCAAATCCCGCTTCTCTCAGCCATTTGGCGCTGATTTTGATCACCGGCGTGTTGCTGCGGTTGGGCAGATAACCCACGGTACAGCGGCGCTGTGTTTTGGAAATAATATTTTTGTATTTAACCTGCTGATTAGATAGTAAAATAA
>NZ_JABWMS020000205.1:0-762 GCF_013369155.2 Escherichia sp. 94.0001
CGCCAGCGCAAATTTTCGTTTTTGCGTTGTCAGCACAGCCTCCTCCCGGGTCCATAACGCACTCAGCCGGGTATGGTTCAGCCCATTTTTCCCGGCGTCTCATGCCGCAAATGTTAACTGCTGCCTGGTTAACATTTGCTGAAAAAGCCAGTTAACATTTTTTTCGCACAACAAACTGAATAATAAAGATAAAAACCGAAAAAATGCCCGGGCAGCCAGTTAACATGTTAACTGGCCTGAAACAGGAATTTTTTCTCTGCATGAGACGGGGGGCGGTGTCCGGGGCGATCGTTTTTTTTCGCCGGATGATCCCCCCCCGGGGCGGGTCACAGTCCGATGATATCGTCTGCCCTGCCATGACCTCCGGACACCTCCGGCAGCGTCGGGTCCGGCATACCACTCGCCGTTTCACTGACTGACTTCTGGCGATGGCATTCGGTACAGAGCGTCCAGAGATTCGTCTCCTCATTACCACCACCGAACTGAAGTGCAATGCGGTGATCGAGTTCACTGTCACAAAGGTCAACCACACGCCCACAGAGACAGCACTGTCCGGCATCCCTCAGCCAGATACGACGCTTGAGGGAAACCCGGGCACTGCCACTGACCCGACGCTGTTCACCCTTCAGGACATTCACCCGCCGGGTATTCAGAGTTTTGATTCTGCCCGGTAACGTACGAAGCACGGCCATGTAAAATCCTCGCCATATAGCTTGTCACCAGAGGAAAGAAAATGTCACCGAAAAACCGGACCCGCAGAAC
>NZ_JABWMS020000206.1:0-753 GCF_013369155.2 Escherichia sp. 94.0001
GCCTCTTTCACCATCTGCTCAAGCATCGGACGCACATCATCGGGGGTGATACTTTTGCCGTCCGCCGGTACCGGAATATTCGCAACCGCATCATTCACCGCCTGCTGCAGTACATCCGGATCATAATCACGACCATCACGCGGTACCGGAATGGTCCCCACAGCGTCATCCACCATCGCCTGCAGAACCGGATGTACCTCATCCACCGTCACATGCTTCTGTAATACCGCCGACAGGGAAGCCAGTTTCTCTTCAAACGCTTGTGCCTGCGCGGCCATCTTCTCCTCAAATGTGCGCTGTAAATCCGCCAGCACCGTGGCGAATTCTTCTCCCAGTGCACGAATAATGGACAGTTCCCGTTCCGTCATTTTCGCAGTATCCCCCTCAACATCGCTTTCACCGCACCATGCTCTGTTTCACTGATTGCCTTATTACCGTCAGATGCGCCGTCAGGCAGTTGGGCTGAAACTCTTTTCCCGGACGACGCAAACGGATCTTCACGGGCATCACGACGGGACAGCGCCTCCAGACTGTAGTTCTGCTGCTGAAGATACAGTGCATCACCGCCGGCAAGGGGCGGCAGGTTCTCACGTTTACGGGCCTCATTGGGCGTGAGAAGCGTATTTTTCACCGACTCACCCAGCGTTTTCATGCGCCGTTCGCTGTCCATTCTCAGCAGCGTGGTGACGTCAAACTCCGTACTCTCGTTTTCCCCCGTTTCCAGCGCCTCATCCAGTAACAGTTCAATGGACT
>NZ_JABWMS020000207.1:0-744 GCF_013369155.2 Escherichia sp. 94.0001
TGCTGGCGTTATCCTCCGTCAGCTCGACTTTTTCCAGCAGTTCCTTGCCGAGATGCGTTTTATTGATCAACCCTTTATAAAAATTCAGATAACCTTCCGCATCATCGCTCGCCCGACCGACGGCCTCCACAAATGCCGATTTACCAACGGTATTCACGCTGCGGATGTAAAAGTAATAATCATAACCCGGCTTAATATTGCTACTGGCAGCTATCCAGTACAGCCCCGTGCCAAGATAGCAGGCTGTGGTCTCAACCTGCCTGATATCGGTAATCCGCGTTTCCGAGAACCAGAACTCAAACTGCACCGTCGGGTCATATACAGCCAGTTTCGGGACCGCTGTTATCTGAAAATACCCCGGTATCAGTTCAATAGTGACAGGCGCTGCCGGTGCGGCAATCCGGAACGATACCGACGCCGGATCGCCCTGCTGCCCCCGGGCATTTACTGCCCGGACTGTCAGCCTGTAGTTTCCCAACACCAGTTGAGTGAAGCGGTATGTGGTTTCCGCCGTCCGGGCCGTGCTGACCAGCCGCTCACTGCCGTCATCCGCTGCCACGGTCAGGCGAAGAAGGAAGCTCACGCCCTTCACCACCTTCGGTGTGTCCCATCGCGCCAGCACCTGATATTCCCCGCTGTCTGCAGTGACTTCGGCGGTCAGGTGCTGCACCGCTGGCGGCGTGACACCGTTCACCGTGCCACTCTGTTCGCCGTCAAAGTGCGCCCCGTTATCCACGATGGCCT
>NZ_JABWMS020000208.1:0-744 GCF_013369155.2 Escherichia sp. 94.0001
ACATAAAATGCGAATTGTTTAGTACAAAAAAGCAGCGTTACGTGATCTTTCCCTGGTGCCAGGGGTAGTGTGCACGCCCTGTGCTATATACATTCTTCTGTAATCATCTTTAAACTTAACATCGCCATCTCTCGGGTATCCTCATCGTCAGATTGTTGAGAAATATTCAATCCTTTAATTAAGGTGTTATCGGGAAAAGCCATTGCCAATAATGTACACCAATATCGGACACTTTTTATTGTCAGAGGATTTTCCAGTATGCTGGCTATATTGGACACTACAATATTTTTATCACATTTAAACAAAAAATCTTCGACCAACTGATATACTCCTAAGCCATCACCTTCCCCAAAGGATTGTAAAAATAACGGTATGGCCTCTTCAGCAGGATTTGCACAAAAATAAAGCCTTACGTCGTCATATTTATCGATAAGTTCCTGAGTGATGTCATAATCATTTGGCATAGGTTGGTTTAGAGCAAGGAATGATAATGCTTCTTTTTTAGTCATATTCATAATGGTTAATATTGCTTGCTGGAAGAATTAAGGTAAAAATGGTTCATAGACAGAATTAAATAGGAAGTCTTGTTTCCAGATAACTTTATCATGAAAAAGAGATTTGGCTTGATGCGTATAAAGAATATGAGGATAAATAGTTTCTCCACCATAAATGATGTTCTTTCCCGTTACACCGGAGAATTCATTAGCTTTAATCTGTCTTTTAAGCCAGTTAATGGCTTTACAT
>NZ_JABWMS020000020.1:0-69845 GCF_013369155.2 Escherichia sp. 94.0001
GATGCGGCGTAAATGCCTTATCCGGCCTACAAGAACGTGCAAATTCAACAAATTGTGCTTTGTTTTTGTAGGCCTGATAAGCGTAGCGCATCAGGCAATTAGCCCATCTTCTCCATGTGGAGAGGGGCCGCGCCGGATGCGGCGTAAATGCCTTATCCGGCCTACAAGAACGTGCAAATTCAACAAATTGCGCTTTGTTTTGTAGGCCTGATAAGCGTAGCGCATCAGGCAATCAGCCCATCTTCTCCATGTGGAGAGGGGCCGCGCCGGATGCGGCGTAAACGCCTTATCCGGCCTACAAGAACGTGCAAATTCAACAAACTGCGCTTTGTTTTGTAGGCCTGATAAGCGTAGCGCATCAGGCAATTAGCCCCACCGTCTCCATGTGGAGAGAGTGGGATTGGATTACTTACGACCTGCCAGCAGTTCCAGCACTTCATCCACGCTGGTGGTGTGTGCCAGACGCTCGATGACGGACTCATCATCCAGTGCGTTGGTCAGGCTGGTGATAACCTGAATGTGCTCGTTGTTACGGGCAGCAATACCAATCACCAGACGGGCAATGTCATCTTCTTCTTCACCGAAGCGCACGCCTTCCGGGTACTGGCAGAACACCACGCCCGTTTTCAGTACGCGATCTTTCGCTTCAACCGTACCGTGCGGTACCGCGATGGACTCACCCAGATAAGTCGGGGTCAGTTTTTCACGATCCAGCATCGCCTGAACGTATTCCGGCTCAACGTAACCGCCTTTCACCAGCTGCTCGCCAGCAAAACGAATCGCTTCTTCTTTGGTGGCCGCTTTGCGACCGAGGAAGATGTTTTCCGCGCCCAGTTTGAAGAGGTTAGCACTGGAATCGTCAAAGCTGTCTTTCAGACTGTCTTTCACTTTTACTTCGTTTTCAGTATGGCGCTGGGCAGCAACCAGACGTTCGGTCAGGCTGGTGTACAGGCCGCTGTCGAGGAAGTTGGTCAGCGAAATATGCTGTGCCTGCGGAACCTGGCGCATAGCGCGTTCGGTCAGGTCACGGTGAGTGATGACCAGGTCCACATCTGGCGGCAGGTTGTTGATCGCGCTGTTAGTAACAGAAATCTGCGACAGACCTGCATCCTGAATTTTCTTACGCAGCACACCTGCGCCCATCGCACTGGAACCCATACCGGCATCACAGGCAACGATGATTTTACGGACGTGGCTCAGGTCGTTAGTCACATCGCCCGCAGACAGCGGAGACGCACCTTTAGACTCAGCTTTCATGTCCTGCATACGACGAGTTGCTGCTTCAATATCATCTTCATCTTTCACTTTGCTGGTTTTCAGCAGAATGGCAGAGACAACGAAGGAGACTGCCATAGCCGCACACACACCCGCGATGTTAGCGAAGTAAGCACCTTTTGGTGTCATTGCCAGTACAGCAAGGATAGAACCCGGAGATGCCGGAGAAACCAGACCACCGCCCAGGATAGTCAGCGTGAACACGCCAGTCATACCGCCGAGGATAACGGCCAGAATCAGACGCGGATTCATCAGCACATACGGGAAGTAGATTTCGTGGATACCCCCCAGGAAGTGAATGATTGCCGCACCGCCCGCAGACTGTTTAGCGCTACCACGACCAAAGAACATGTACGCCAGCAGAACACCCATACCCGGACCTGGGTTAGCTTCAATCAGGAAGAAGATGGATTTACCCAGTTCATGGGACTGCTGAATACCCAGCGGCGAGAAGATACCGTGGTTAATGGCGTTGTTGAGGAACAGGATTTTCGCCGGTTCAACAAAGATAGACGCCAGCGGCAGCATGTCATGGACAACCATGAAGTTAACGCCCGCAGCCAGCATTTTGGACAGGGCTTCAACAATTGGACCAATGCCGAGGAACGCCAGAATAGCGAGGATCATCCCGATGATGCCAGCGGAGAAGTTATTCACCAGCATCTCAAAACCGGATTTGATCTTACCGTCTACCCAGCGGTCGAAGTGCTTAATGCACCAGCCGCCCAGCGGACCTGCAATCATAGAACCGAGGAACATCGGCATATCTGCGCCGACGATAACGCCCATTGTAGTGATGGCACCGACTACGCCGCCACGTTCGCCGCCTACCAGCTTACCACCGGTATAACCGATCAGCAGTGGCAGGAGATAAGTGATCATCGGCCCGACCAGCTTCGCCAGCGTTTCGTTCGGTAACCACCCTGTTGGAATAAATAGCGCGGTGATGATACCCCACGCGATAAACGCGCCGATATTTGGCATCACCATGTTGCTGAGGAAACGACCAAAGCTTTGCACTTTGATCTTAATATCGGATGACATAAAAACACCCCTTCTTATGTTTGCTGTCGCGCAGGCTGGAAGCCCGAGGTTTTTTGTTAATGTGGCGGCAGAGGTAGCCGGACCTTGTTGATAGTGCGAAATCTGGCACTGAATCGGTTAACTGTCCAGTCGACGGCTTTTTGTGTGATATCGGTCACATAAATATAGGGGGTAGAGAGGTAATTGACGTGATGTGCATCACAAAACTCTTGTGTAAAAAAGCAACAAGGCGGCGATTTTCGCTAAAAATGGCATTTAAATGTGAGTAATGTCACATTTTTGTTTTGTTAGTTTGTTGAATCTTTGTGATCTGAATCACAAGATATTTTCTTACGGCGTTCACCTGATGTGATCTGCAACATGTTATGCCTTCGTCATAAAATCGTTATGTAACTAAGCAACTCATCACCTCTAAAAATTATTCTTTGGTGTTATGGCGAGAATCGCAAACCGGAATTATTGTCAAAATATCAGCCTGACTCCCTTCTGGCTGCCAGCCAAAAAACAACACCGATAAACGTGAATCCGAGGCAGATATGTTTCTAAACTATTTCGCGTTGGGAGTGCTGATCTTCGTCTTTCTGGTGATTTTTTATGGAATCATCGCGATACATGACATCCCTTATCTGATTGCCAAAAAGCGCAATCACCCCCATGCCGACGCTATTCATACGGCGGGCTGGGTGAGCCTGTTTACTCTGCATGTTATCTGGCCGTTCCTGTGGATCTGGGCGACGCTCTATCAACCGGAGCGTGGCTGGGGTATGCAGTCACATGTTGCGTCGCAGGAGAAAGCGACTGACCCGGAAATCGCCGCACTTTCTGACCGAATTTCCCGGCTGGAGCATCAACTCGCCGCCGAGAAAAAGACTGACTATTCCACGTTCCCGGAGATCTAAATATGGATCTATTGATTGTTTTAACTTACGTGGCGCTGGCGTGGGCGGTCTTTAAAATCTTCCGCATTCCGGTAAATCAGTGGACGCTGGCGACGGCGGCGCTGGGAGGCGTGTTTCTGGTAAGCGGTTTGATTTTGTTGATGAACTACAACCACCCTTACACTTTTACCGCACAGAAAGCGGTGATTGCTATTCCCATCACGCCACAGGTGACGGGGATCGTGACTGAAGTCACTGACAAGAATAATCAGCTTATTCAGAAGGGCGAGGTGCTTTTTAAGCTCGACCCGGTACGTTATCAGGCGCGAGTCGACAGACTTCAGGCTGACCTGATGACGGCGACGCATAATATAAAGACGCTGCGCGCGCAGCTCACTGAAGCGCAGGCCAACACCACCCAGGTTTCAGCGGAGCGCGACCGTCTGTTTAAAAATTATCAACGTTACCTGAAAGGCAGCCAGGCGGCGGTAAATCCGTTCTCAGAACGTGATATCGACGATGCGCGGCAGAATTTTCTCGCGCAGGATGCGCTGGTGAAAGGTTCGGTGGCGGAACAGGCACAAATCCAGAGCCAGCTCGACAGTATGGTTAACGGTGAGCAATCGCAGATTGTCAGCTTAAGAGCGCAACTTACTGAAGCTAAATATAACCTTGAGCAGACTGTCATTCGCGCACCGAGCAATGGCTACGTTACTCAGGTACTGATCCGCCCAGGTACATACGCAGCTGCCTTGCCGCTACGTCCGGTGATGGTTTTCATCCCCGAGCAAAAACGGCAAATTGTCGCCCAATTTCGGCAGAACTCGCTGTTACGTCTGAAACCCGGCGATGATGCGGAAGTGGTGTTTAACGCGTTACCTGGACAGGTGTTCCACGGCAAACTGACCAGCATCTTGCCGGTGGTGCCTGGTGGTTCGTATCAGGCGCAAGGGGTATTGCAATCATTAACGGTCGTGCCCGGCACGGACGGTGTGCTGGGAACCATTGAACTGGACCCTAACGATGATATCGATGCCTTACCCGACGGCATCTACGCCCAGGTGGCAGTTTACTCCGACCATTTCAGCCATGTTTCGGTGATGCGGAAGGTGCTGCTAAGAATGACCAGTTGGATGCATTATCTTTATTTGGATCATTGAGACTTGTATCACCTGTGTTTTGCGCGAGCCTGAGCCATACTGATATTTTTCCTCGCACAAAGGACTCGGCATGAAACTCGTCGGTAGCTACACCAGCCCGTTTGTACGCAAACTTTCTATTCTGTTGTTAGAAAAGGGCATAACTTTCGAATTTATTAATGAACTGCCCTATAACGCGGACAACGGCGTGGCGCAATTTAACCCGTTAGGGAAAGTGCCGGTGCTGGTGACTGAAGAGGGCGAATGTTGGTTTGATTCGCCGATCATCGCTGAATATATTGAATTAATGAATGTCGCTCCGGCGATGTTGCCGCGCGATCCGCTGGAGTCGTTGCGGGTGCGCAAAATTGAGGCGCTGGCGGATGGCATTATGGATGCCGGGCTGGTGTCGGTGCGTGAACAGGCACGTCCGGCGGCGCAGCAGTCTGAAGATGAATTATTACGCCAGCGGGAGAAAATCAACCGCAGCCTGGATGTGCTGGAAGGATATCTGGTCGATGGCACGCTCAAAACCGATATGGTCAATCTGGCGACTATCGCCATTGCCTGTGCCGTCGGATATCTCAATTTCCGCCGCGTTGCGCCAGGCTGGTGTGTCGACCGCCCACACTTAGTCAAACTGGTCGAAAACCTGTTTAGCCGCGAAAGTTTTGCCCGCACCGAACCGCCAAAGGCTTGATGCGCGATATGTCCTCCTGACCCATCTCACGTTACAATCCATGGTTATGTTAAACGCCCTTCTCCGTGTGAGAGGGCCTTGATCAGCCAGGTTTCCTATGACAACCGAAACGCGTTCCCTCTATAGTCAACTTCCGGCTATTGATCGCTTATTGCGCGATAGCTCTTTCCTTTCTTTGCGTGATACCTATGGTCACACCCGCGTGGTGGAGTTGCTGCGTCAGATGCTTGACGAAGCGCGAGAAGTGATTCGTGACAGCCAGACGCTACCCGCGTGGTGTGAAAACTGGGCGCAAGAAGTCGATGCCCGGCTGACGAAGGAGGCGCAGAGCGCGCTGCGTCCGGTGATCAACCTGACGGGAACCGTGCTGCATACCAATCTTGGGCGAGCTTTACAGGCAGAAGCCGCGGTGGAAGCCGTTGCGCAGGCTATGCGTTCGCCAGTGACCCTCGAGTACGATCTGGACGACGCCGGACGCGGACATCGCGATCGGGCGCTGGCGCAGCTGCTGTGCCGTATTACGGGGGCGGAAGATGCCTGTATCGTTAATAACAATGCGGCGGCGGTCTTGTTGATGTTGGCGGCCATTGCCAGCGGGAAAGAGGTTGTGGTTTCTCGCGGCGAACTGGTGGAGATTGGCGGTGCGTTTCGTATTCCCGATGTTATGCGCCAGGCAGGCTGCACACTACACGAAGTGGGGACCACCAATCGCACGCACGCTAATGATTATCGCCAGGCGGTGAATGAAAATACCGCGCTGTTGATGAAAGTACATACCAGTAACTACAGCATTCAGGGATTCACCAAAGCGATAGATGAAGCGGAACTGGTGGCGCTCGGCAAAGAGCTCGATGTTCCCGTAGTAACTGATTTAGGCAGTGGCTCGCTGGTTGATCTTAGCCAGTACGGTTTGCCGAAAGAGCCAATGCCGCAGGAGTTGATTGCGGCGGGCGTCAGTCTGGTGAGCTTCTCCGGCGACAAGCTGTTAGGCGGGCCGCAGGCAGGAATTATTGTTGGTAAAAAAGAGATGATCGCCCGCCTGCAAAGCCATCCACTGAAGCGTGCATTACGCGCGGATAAAATGACCCTCGCGGCGCTGGAAGCCACGTTGCGTCTTTATTTACACCCTGAGGCGCTGAGTGAAAAATTACCGACCCTGCGTCTGCTTACCCGCAGCGCAGAGGTCATTCAAATCCAGGCACAACGTTTACAGGCCCCCCTTGCCGCACATTACGGCGCGGAGTTTGCGGTACAGGTTATGCCATGTCTTTCGCAGATTGGCAGTGGTTCGCTGCCGGTTGATCGCCTGCCGAGCGCGGCATTAACGTTTACACCCCATGATGGACGCGGTAGCCACCTTGAGTCATTAGCCGCCCGCTGGCGTGAATTGCCAGTGCCGGTGATTGGTCGTATTTATGACGGACGATTGTGGCTGGATTTACGCTGCCTTGAAGATGAGCAACGGTTTTTGGAGATGTTGTTGAAATGATTATTGCGACTGCCGGACACGTTGACCACGGCAAAACAACCTTATTGCAGGCGATTACTGGCGTAAATGCCGACCGTCTGCCGGAAGAAAAAAAGCGCGGCATGACCATCGATCTCGGCTATGCCTACTGGCCGCAGCCGGATGGTCGTGTTCCGGGTTTTATCGACGTTCCCGGTCATGAAAAGTTTCTTTCCAACATGCTGGCGGGCGTTGGTGGTATCGATCACGCGCTGTTGGTGGTGGCGTGCGATGACGGCGTGATGGCACAGACTCGTGAGCATCTGGCGATTTTGCAGCTGACCGGTAACCCGATGCTGACAGTGGCGCTGACCAAAGCCGATCGCGTGGACGAAGCGCGTGTTGATGAGGTTGAACGCCAGGTAAAGGAGGTACTGCGGGAATACGGTTTTGCTGAGGCAAAACTGTTTATCACCGCAGCAACCGAAGGTCGGGGAATTGATGCTCTGCGCGAACATCTGCTTCAGTTGCCGGAACGCGAACACGCCAGCCAACATAGCTTCCGCCTCGCTATCGACCGTGCTTTTACCGTAAAAGGTGCCGGGCTGGTCGTCACCGGTACGGCGTTAAGCGGGGAAGTGAAGGTAGGTGATTCACTCTGGCTGACTGGTGTAAATAAACCGATGCGCGTGCGTGCGCTGCATGCGCAAAATCAGCCAACAGATGCAGCTCATGCCGGGCAGCGTATTGCGCTTAACATCGCGGGTGATGCGGAAAAAGAACAGATTAACCGTGGGGACTGGTTGCTTGCCGATGCGCCGCCGGAGCCGTTTACGCGGGTGATAGTCGAGCTTCAAACTCATACACCGTTGACCCAGTGGCAGCCGCTGCATATTCACCACGCCGCCAGCCACGTTACAGGACGCGTTTCGCTGCTGGAAGATAACCTTGCCGAGTTGGTGTTCGACACGCCGCTGTGGCTGGCAGATAACGATCGCTTAGTGCTACGCGATATCTCGGCCCGCAACACGCTGGCGGGGGCGCGCGTGGTGATGCTTAACCCGCCGCGTCGCGGTAAACGTAAGCCGGAATATCTGCAATGGCTGGCGTCTCTTGCACAGGCGCAGAGCGATGCCGATGCGTTAGCTATTCATCTGGAACGTGGAGCGGTTAACCTTGCTGATTTCGCCTGGGCGCGCCAGCTCAACGGCGAAGGGATGCGTGAACTGCTGCAGCAACCGGGCTATATTCAGGCCGGTTACAGCTTGCTGAATGCACCGGTTGCCGCTCGTTGGCAGCGTAAAATTCTCGATACCCTGGCGACTTATCATGAGCAGCATCGCGATGAACCAGGTCCTGGGCGCGAGCGTCTGCGGCGCATGGCGTTGCCAATGGAAGATGAAGCGCTGGTGCTGTTGCTGATTGAAAAGATGCGCGAAAGCGGCGACATCCTCAGTCATCACGGTTGGCTGCATCTGCCGGATCATAAAGCGGGATTCAGCGAAGAGCAGCAGGCCATCTGGCAAAAAGCAGAGCCGCTGTTTGGTGACGAGCCGTGGTGGGTGCGTGACCTGGCAAAAGAGACGGGAACCGACGAGCAGGCAATGCGTTTGACGCTACGCCAGGCGGCGCAGCAGGGGATAATTACCGCGATCGTTAAAGATCGTTATTACCGTAACGATCGGATTGTCGAGTTTGCCAATATGATCCGCGATCTCGATCAGGAATGTGGTTCAACCTGCGCGGCGGATTTCCGCGATCGCTTAGGCGTAGGCCGAAAGCTGGCAATTCAAATCCTGGAATATTTTGACCGCATTGGCTTTACGCGGCGTCGTGGAAATGATCATTTATTGCGCGACGCATTATTATTTCCGGAAAAATAAGGAAATGATTAATTAATTTTTAAAATAAATTAATACAAAATTCTTATGATTTTAAAAAAAGCACATTGTTTAATGAATACAATGTGCTTTTTATTAGATTAATTTTGATAATCAATAATACTGATCATATTTTCAAATGAAAATCCTCAGTAAGCTGCCCGCCCTTTTTTACACTTTCAGGAGTGTGTTATGGCAGCTTCAACCTTTTTTATTCCTTCCGTGAATGTTATTGGTGCTGATTCATTGAATGATGCAATGAATATGATGGCAGATTATGGATTTACCCGTACCTTAATTGTCACCGACAATATGTTAACGAAATTGGGTATGGCGGGTGATGTGCAAAAAGCACTGGAAGAACGCAATATTTTTAGCGTTATTTATGATGGCACCCAACCTAACCCCACCACGGAAAACGTCGCTGCAGGTTTGAAATTACTTAAAGAAAATAATTGCGATAGCGTGATTTCCTTAGGCGGTGGTTCTCCACACGACTGCGCAAAAGGTATTGCGCTGGTAGCGGCCAACGGTGGTGATATCCGTGATTATGAAGGCGTTGACCGCTCTGCAAAACCGCAGCTGCCGATGATCGCCATCAACACCACTGCGGGTACTGCATCAGAAATGACTCGTTTCTGCATCATCACCGACGAAGCACGTCACATCAAAATGGCGATTGTTGATAAGCACGTGACTCCGCTGCTTTCTGTCAATGACTCCTCGCTGATGATCGGTATGCCGAAGTCACTGACCGCTGCAACGGGTATGGATGCCTTAACGCACGCTATCGAAGCGTATGTGTCTATTGCCGCCACGCCGATCACCGACGCTTGCGCACTGAAAGCGGTGACTATGATTGCCGAAAACCTGCCCTTAGCCGTTGAAGATGGCAGCAATGAGAAAGCGCGCGAAGCAATGGCTTACGCTCAGTTCCTCGCGGGTATGGCGTTCAACAATGCGTCTCTGGGTTATGTTCATGCGATGGCGCACCAGTTAGGTGGTTTCTACAATCTGCCGCACGGTGTATGTAACGCCGTTCTGCTGCCGCACGTTCAGGTATTCAACAGTAAAGTCGCTGCTGCACGTTTGCGTGACTGCGCTGCTGCGATGGGTGTTAACGTGACAGGTAAAAACGACGCGGAAGGTGCAGAAGCGTGCATCAATGCCATCCGTGAACTGGCGAAGAAAGTGAATATCCCGGCAGGCTTGCGTGACCTGAACGTGAAAGAAGAAGATTTCGCGGTACTGGCGACCAATGCCCTGAAAGATGCCTGCGGCTTTACTAACCCGATTCAGGCAACTCACGAAGAAATTGTGGCGATTTATCGCGCGGCGATGTAATCATCATTCCCACAATGGCTGGCTAATTGTCAGCCATTTTTTCAACTCTCTCAAAATTTGCGATTTTTGAGAGAGTTTTAGTTATCTCTGTAATCCTTGCCCGTAAATTCGTGATATCCGTCGTAAAGCTATCACCAGCTGGCGAAGATTTCGCCAGTCACGTCTACCCTTGTTATACCTCACACCGCAAGGAGACGATCATGACCAATAATCCCCCTTCAGCACAGATTAAGCCCGGCGAGTATGGTTTCCCCCTCAAGTTAAAAGCCCGCTACGACAACTTTATTGGCGGCGAATGGGTAGCCCCTGCCGACGGCGAGTATTACCAGAACCTGACGCCGGTGACCGGGCAGCTACTGTGCGAAGTGGCGTCTTCGGGCAAACGAGACATCGATCTGGCGCTGGATGCTGCGCATAAAGTGAAAGATAAATGGGCGCATACTTCGGTGCAGGATCGCGCGGCGATTCTGTTTAAGATTGCCGATCGAATGGAGCAGAACCTCGAACTTTTAGCGACGGCTGAAACCTGGGATAACGGCAAACCCATTCGCGAAACCAGTGCTGCTGATGTACCGCTGGCGATTGACCATTTCCGCTATTTTGCCTCGTGTATTCGGGCGCAGGAAGGCGGTATTAGTGAAGTGGATAGCGAAACCGTGGCTTACCACTTCCACGAACCGTTAGGCGTGGTGGGGCAGATTATCCCCTGGAACTTCCCGCTGTTGATGGCGAGCTGGAAAATGGCCCCTGCGCTGGCGGCGGGCAACTGCGTGGTGCTGAAACCCGCACGTCTTACCCCGCTTTCTGTACTGCTGCTAATGGAAATCGTCGGTGATTTACTGCCGCCGGGCGTGGTGAACGTGGTCAATGGCGCAGGTGGGGAAATTGGCGAATATCTGGCGACCTCGAAACGCATCGCCAAAGTGGCGTTTACCGGCTCAACGGAAGTGGGCCAACAAATTATGCAGTACGCCACGCAAAATATTATTCCGGTAACCCTGGAACTGGGCGGCAAGTCGCCAAATATCTTCTTTGCTGATGTGATGGATGAAGAAGATGCCTTTTTCGATAAAGCGCTGGAAGGCTTTGCACTGTTTGCTTTTAACCAGGGCGAAGTTTGCACCTGTCCAAGCCGTGCTTTAGTGCAGGAGTCTATCTACGAACGCTTTATGGAACGCGCCATCCGCCGTGTCGAAAGCATTCGTAGCGGTAACCCGCTCGACAGCGTGACGCAAATGGGCGCGCAGGTTTCTCACGGGCAACTGGAAACCATCCTCAATTACATTGATATCGGTAAAAAAGAGGGCGCAGACGTGCTCACCGGTGGGCGGCGCAAGCTGCTGGAAGGCGAACTGAAAGACGGCTACTACCTCGAACCGACGATTCTGTTTGGTCAGAATAATATGCGCGTGTTCCAGGAAGAAATTTTTGGTCCGGTGCTGGCGGTAACCACCTTCAAAACGATGGAAGAAGCGCTGGAGCTGGCGAACGACACGCAATATGGCCTGGGCGCGGGTGTCTGGAGCCGCAACGGTAATCTGGCCTATAAGATGGGGCGCGGCATTCAGGCCGGGCGAGTGTGGACCAACTGTTATCACGCTTACCCGGCACATGCGGCGTTTGGTGGCTATAAGCAGTCGGGTATCGGGCGCGAAACCCATAAGATGATGCTTGAGCATTACCAGCAAACCAAGTGCCTGCTGGTGAGCTACTCAGATAAACCGTTGGGGCTGTTCTGATGTAAGAAGCTGGTCGCATCGGGTATTCATTGCCTGATGCGACGCTTTCGCGTTTTACCAATTCAAATGTCTACGTCTTGAATGACTGAATATTGATTGAACTTAATTACGAGTCTCCTCGCATCTTTTCAACAAGTTACTGCACACCGTTATTCTTCTTCCGAACGGCATTCCTGAGTCAACTTTATCCCCCTGACGGCCCATATAAATCGCGCTATCGTGATTGTTATTGCTAAATGTGTGTGTATCGTGTGTATAATCATGGAAGGGCAGGGATGTGAAAAGTGCAGACGTGATCGCCATCCTGAAGCAGCATGGCTGGGAACATATTCGAACCCGTGGTAGTCATCATCAGTTCCGCCACCCTGTCCATCCGGGTCTGGTGACGGTTCCGCACCCTAAAAAAGATATTAAGCCCGGTACGCTGGCGCAAATTGGGCGTCAGGCTGGTTTAACATTTTAAAATTTCAGGAGGCAATATGTTTTATCCCGCCTATATCCACAGTGATCCTGACGGCAGCGCCAGCGGTTTTTTCCCTGATGTTCCAGGCTGTTATTTTGCTGGTGATACGCTGGACAACGCTTTCCAGGATGCGCGAAGTGCACTGGTCGCGCACTTCGAAACCTTATGCGAGATGAATGAAGAGTTGCCGCTTCCAGGCTCTGTGGAAACACATCTGGTCCAGCGTGCGCAGGACTTTATTGGCGGGCAATGGTTGCTGGTGGATATCAATATGAATCAGTTCGAAGGTCGGGCTGAACGTATCAATATTACGATGCCGAAAAGATTACTGAACAAGATTGATACCTACGTGCGCAATAACCCAGACTACGCCAACAGAAGTGCGTTTCTGGCGGAAGCTGCCCGGCGTGTATTGCCGGGCGTTTAATCTCGCGTTTCGATGGTGAGCGGGCGGACCAGGCTGTACAGCCACAGACCAAAACAAGCGATGGTGCCAATCACCACGGTGAGGAACACACTGACTGACAGGCCTGCAAGCAATCCCGCAGGCAGGGCCAGCAGGCCGTGGATCACGGTGTCGTTCCATCTCACCTGATCGTAGCCAAACATGCCTAAAACGCCGCAAACCAGACCGTAAATCACCATTGGTGTTCCGAGGCCAATCAGCAATAAACGGTAGATAATTGAAGGTTTAATACGCTTTATCTGTACTGTGGATGTTTTACTGGGGTTATTCATTAGTTTGGTCAATAGTTCCATTATTTCAATATGATAAACCTCGACCTGTTGAAAAGCCAGGTAGCACACTTCAGAAAGTATATAAAAAACAATATGTCGTTATATAAATAAGGAAATTGCACTGCATCATGGCATTTCATAATATGCGTTAATTGTTCTTTTTTATATTCTCTGAGGGAAATATGTTCCTGGACTATTTTGCACTGGGAGTGCTTATTTTTGTATTTCTGGTGATATTCTATGGGATTATTATTTTACATGATATTCCCTACCTGATTGCTAAAAAACGTAATCATCCTCATGCCGACGCCATTCATGTTGCTGGTTGGGTGAGTCTTTTTACGCTGCATGTTATCTGGCCATTTTTGTGGATTTGGGCCACGCTTTACCGCCCGGAGCGGGGATGGGGAATGCAAAACCATGACTCCTCCGTTGTGCAACTACAACAGCGTATTGCCGGGCTGGAGAAACAGCTCGCCGACATCAAATCCTCTTCTGCCGAGTAATACTTATGGATTTACTGATTATTTTGACCTATGTGGCTTTCGCATGGGCAATGTTTAAGATCTTCAAAATTCCTGTAAATAAATGGACCATTCCCACCGCGGCCCTGGGTGGCATATTTATTGTCAGCGGTCTAATTCTGTTAATGAACTATAACCATCCGTATACCTTTAAAGCGCAAAAAGCGGTTATTTCTATTCCTGTTGTCCCGCAGGTGACAGGCGTGGTGATCGAAGTGACGGACAAGAAAAATACGCTGATTAAAAAAGGTGAGGTGCTATTTCGACTGGACCCGACGCGTTATCAGGCGCGGGTGGATCGGCTGATGGCGGATATCGTTACCGCAGAACATAAACAGCGGGCGTTGGGCGCAGAGTTAGATGAGATGGCGGCGAATACTCAGCAGGCAAAGGCCACGCGGGATAAATTCGCTAAAGAGTACCAGCGTTACGCACGCGGCAGCCAGGCGAAAGTAAACCCGTTTTCAGAACGCGATATTGATGTGGCGCGGCAAAATTATCTGGCGCAGGAAGCCTCCGTAAAGTCATCGGCGGCGGAACAAAAACAGATCCAGAGCCAGCTGGATAGCCTGGTGTTGGGTGAACATTCTCAAATCGCCAGCCTGAAAGCGCAGCTCGCGGAAGCAAAATATAACCTTGAGCAGACGATAGTGCGTGCGCCGAGCGATGGTTATGTGACCCAAGTGCTGATTCGTCCGGGTACCTATGCCGCATCGCTGCCGCTACGTCCTGTGATGGTGTTTATACCCGATCAGAAACGACAAATTGTGGCGCAGTTCCGTCAGAACTCCTTGCTGCGACTGGCTCCCGGCGATGATGCGGAAGTGGTGTTTAATGCTCTGCCAGGTAAGGTATTCAGCGGTAAGCTGGCAGCCATTAGTCCAGCTGTTCCCGGCGGAGCTTATCAGTCGACCGGCACCTTACAGACGTTAAACACAGCACCGGGTTCAGATGGCGTTATCGCGACCATTGAACTGGATGAGCACACTGAGTTGAGCGCTTTACCAGACGGTATTTACGCCCAGGTGGCGGTTTACTCTGATCATTTCAGCCATGTCTCGGTGATGCGCAAAGTGCTGTTACGCATGACCAGTTGGGTGCATTACCTTTATCTCGATCATTAATCTTCGCTTTCCGCCGCTTGTTCAGGCCGCAGTTGCTGCGACTGAGCAAGCTGGTGGCGAATTTCACGCAGCATTTCATCCAGCACATACTGGACCCGCCAGGGCTGGTATTCCCGTTTACGGAAGATAGCCACCAGATCCAGCCACCATTCATACGGTTGCTGAAAGCAGGGCACCAGCGTGCCGTCTTGCAGGTCGCTCTGCACACTTTTGTCTGGCGCAAACACAATCCCCAGGTGATTTCGTGCCAGCTCCAGCGCCGATTGCGTGTTGTCGCAAACGTAATTTCCCTTCACGCGATAATCCCGCACCTCTTTACTCCCGGCGACGTTGAAGCGCCAGATATTCGCGTCGTCGATCATCATCGAGTCGATCAAAATACAGGAGTGATGTTCGAGTTCGTCAGGACGGCTAATGGGATGTTTCTCAAGATAGCGCTGACTGGCATAAGCGGTTACGGCATATTGCGTAATAAAACTGGCAACCAGCGATTCATCTTTTGGTGGAGCATAGCTGATTAAAACATCACAATCATCGGGAAATTCGACACCTTCATAAAAGGCATTACGCTCAAGATTGCAGGTTTTTAGCGATAAGGTGATATCACCGATATCTTTAATTTTATCGATAACATGTTTGGATAAATAGGTAATTATGCCGGTTGGGGCGTAGATGGTGACCCGACCACGTTTCTCATGCTTATAATCTGCAATAAAATTATTAAGTTGCTCGTTTCTGTCCAGCATGTCGTTGATGTACGGTAACAGCGCGGTACCAAAAGGTGTGAGCATCAGCTGCCGGGTGGTTCGGTCAAAGACTTTTAAACCTACTTTTGATTCAAAATCAGCAAGATATTTGCTGACGTTGGCCTGTGCGAATCCAAGTACAGTCGCGGCATGGCTGATATTTTCACTGGCAGCGATTACCGAGATAATTTTTAACTCCCGGTACTTAAGTTGTAATTTTGTCATCGCAACAGCCCAATTATATATAATTTTATATATTACTATATAAATATGAATCTTGCACCGGAGAAATTGTAAGCATTATTATGCCGACTCTTTTTTATCTTATTTTAAAATGGAATACCGGACATGTTAATTAACCGCAATATTGTGGCGTTATTTACGTTGCCTTTTATGGCAAGCGCTACTGCTTCTGAATTATCCATTGGTGCTGGTGCAGCTTATAATGAATCGCCTTATCGTGGTTATAATGAAAATACAAAGGCAATTCCGCTGATTAGTTATGAAGGTGATTCTTTTTATGTTCGTCAGACCACGTTAGGTTTTATTCTGTCGCAAAGTGAAAAAAATGAACTTAGCCTGACCGCATCCTGGATGCCGCTGGAATTTGACCCTGCAGATAATGACGATCATGCCATGCAACAGCTTGATAAGCGTGATAGTACGGCTATGGCGGGGGTTGCCTGGTATCACCACGAGCGTTGGGGAACCGTGAAAGCCTCTGCGGCTGCGGACGTTCTGGATAACAGCAACGGCTGGGTGGGGGAGCTATCGGTATTTCACAAAATGCAGATAGGTCGCCTGTCGCTGACACCTGCACTGGGCGTTCTCTATTATGACGAGAATTTCAGTGACTATTACTATGGCATTTCAGAGAGTGAGTCCCGTCGTAGCGGTCTGGCAAGTTATTCCGCGCAGGATGCCTGGGTGCCCTATGTCAGCCTGACGGCAAAATACCCGATAGGAGAGCACATCGTATTGATGGCGAGTGCCGGATACAGCGAGCTGCCGGAAGAGATTACCGACAGCCCGATGATTGATCGTAATGAGAGTTTTACCTTTGTCACCGGCGTGAGCTGGCGTTTTTAATTTACCGGTGGATGTCGGTGCGGCTGGCCTACGCTCTCGCACTGACCTTCAGGCTTGATAAGACGCGTTAAGCGTCGCATCAGGCAATGTGCACCCTACGTTGGATGCGGCGCGAGCGCCTTATCCAACCTACGGATGGCAATGCTTTTCTTCATTCACCCAGATCCGCATTTCGCCTTCACCCCGGTTGGCCCAGCTAAACCACGGGATAAACGTCAGAGTTTGCGGCTGGCGTTTGGCTGGCGCACTATCGTAATGCCACAGCGGTTGCTGCTCTGGATTGCTCTGTTCATACCGGTAACCCGGTGCCTGGATTAAGATCTTATGGTGGAACAATCCATTACCTTCAAATGTCGTAAATAGCGCATCGGCGGGCAGCCACAGGTTATGCAGTGACTCGCCGTTGTCGGCCTGTTCCAGGCAATACACCAGCGGGCCGCGCTGAATCGCCACTTTTCCGGCGACGTGACGCACCAGCGGGTTACCGTAAACGCGACGTACCGGCATTGGCAAAGTCAGATTCAGCGTGTCGCCCTCCTGCCATTCGCGGGTAATGTGCAAATACCCTTTACGAATATCCTGCTCGACCTCTTCCCCATTCAATGTAATCTGCGGCTGTGTGCACCAGTCCGGCAGACGTAAAGCCAGCGTATGACGCACCGGCTGGGGCGATTCAACCGCAATTGTCACCTGTTCCTGCCACGGATAGTTTCCGCTAACCCGCAGACGCAGCGTGCCATTTTCTACCGGCACTTCCATGCTGTTTCCTGCGTAGATGTTGATATACAACGCATCTTCACGCGGCGTGTAGAGATAATGACCAATCGAGGTTAGCACACGGGCGATATTTGGCGGACAACAAGCGCAACCAAACCAACGCTGGCGGATCGGCTTAACGTGATCGTAGATATGGTTGAATTTCAGCGATTTTGGATGTACTTCCAGCGGATTCACATAGAAGAAATGTTTGCCATCCAGCGCCATGCCGCCGAGCACGGTGTTGTACAGTGCGCGCTCCATCACATCGGCATAGTGACTGTCGCCTTCCATTTCCAGCATTCGCCGGGCGAACATCATCAGACCGATGGAAGCACAGCTTTCGGCGTATACCGTGTCATTCGGCAGATCGTAATCGCTGCTGAACGCTTCGCCGCTGCTTTGTGAGCCAATGCCGCCGGTAATATATAACTGACGCTGGGCCATATTGTTCCACAGCCGCAGGCAGTCCTGACGCTTGCTTTCATCGTGACTTAAACGCGCGAGATGCGCGACGCCGGTCATCAGGTAGACAAAACGTACCGCGTGACCAATGGCGGTTTGCTGCTGTGCGATGGGCAAATGTGCCTGGCTGTAGGCTTTGTCTTTCACCATCCACGCCGGGCCGTAGGTGTGCCAGTGCGAGGTCTGCCCGCGCTTTTCATATTCCTGGTCGTAATAGTGCGGTTGCGCACCACGCTGTTCGACAAAATAGTGGGTCAGCGCCAGGTAGCGCGGCTCTTCGGTCACTTCATACAGGCGCATTAGTGCCAGTTCAATTTCCGGGTGACCAGGATAACCGTGTAACTTACTTTCACCTGGACCAAATACGCTGTCGATATGATCGGCCAGACGGCAAACCACTTCCAGCAAGCGCCGCTTGCCCGTGGCCTGGAAGAAGGCGACTCCGGCTTCAATCAGATGACCGGCGCAGTAAAGTTCATGACACTCCGCCAGATTGCTCCAGCGTTCTTCGGGCGCTTTTACCGTAAAGTAAGTATTGAGATAGCCATCTTCGCACTGGGCGGAAGCGACCAGTTCGATTACCTCGTCAGCAGTTTTTTCCAGTTCGGCATCCGGCTTCTGGCACAGCGACCAGGCTACCGCTTCCAGCCATTTGGCGACGTCGCTGTCCTGAAACACCATCCCGTAAAATTCACCGTCTTGCAGTCCTGCGGCAATGCGAAAGTTTTCAATCGCATGGCTGGGTTCCGCTTCTGGGATACGATCGTTCAAGGCATCCCACTGATAAGGAATCACCACGTCGCGGACCAGTTGTTGGTACTGACCGAGGAACGGATCGCTGACCGTCAGTTTATGCAGATCGACTTCCGAAATGTTCATCTTGTGCTCCTTAAGGCTGTACATGACGCTGACGCAGGTCGCTAGCAATGCGTGACATCATAGGGTTATTGAGTTTGCAAAAGCGGATCGCCATCGCCAGCAGCAGGTGGAACAGCGCAGGCAGCAATGTTTCCATCGCCGCGATCCCGCCAAGCGAACTGGCGGTCTGGTTTTCCACGCCTGGCTGGTAGGCGACAAAAATAAACAGCAGGCTGATGATCCCGGCGCTGGAGGCCCAGGCCAGCTTGATGAAAAACAGATTGAAGGCGAAGTTCATGCCGGAAGAACGTACGCGGGTTTTCCACTCGCCGTAGTCATCGGCAAAGGCCATCAATGAGAAGTGCAATGGCAATGTGAAGCCAAGAATCACGCCATTACCAAGGATCACCGCCAGCCACAGCGTTTGATAAGCCGGGCCAGAAGGCAGGAACCACATCAACACCGCCAGCGCGGCGAGGAGCAGGTTGGTGTAGTAGTAAATTTTGACGGTATCGAAACGTCGCGTTAACGGGCTGACAATCACCGAGCCGATAATGGAGGCGAAGGTGACCATAGTGAAGAACAGCGACGTGTAGCCCGTACTGCCTTGTAAGACGTAGGTAATGAAGTACATATACCCACCACCGCGAATATTAAAGACGTTAATCAGCAGGAAAGACATGACCAGCATCAGCAGCAGTTGGTCGTTGTTTCGCAGCCCGGCAAGATGTTCGCGCAGGGTAAATTTCCCCATTGTGGAGAGTGGCACCCGTTCACGAACCCAGAAGAAACAGCACAGGAACATCACCACAGCGATGGCGCACAGCACGCCGACGCCCAGTTGATAGCCGCGCGCGGCATTACCCTGACCGAAGAGATCCACCATCCACGGCAAGCCAACCGAAACCAGAAATCCTGCCACGCCGCAGAGAACGAATCGCCAGGACTGGCACGAAATTACCTCATTGTGGCGGGTCGTCATGGTGTTGATCAGCGCGCAGTACGGCACGTTGATGGCGGTATAACCGACTGAAAGGAGCAGGTAAGTGCCGAACGCCCAGGCGATTTTTACTCCCATGCTGGCATCTGGCACGGTGAACGTCAGGATGCCGATAATGCCGATGGGAATGGCAATCCACAACTGCCACGGACGAAAGCGCCCCCAGCGACTTTGCGTCCGGTCGGCAATGACGCCCATCACCGGGTCGGAGATGGCATCAAACACGCGCAGTGCAATAAACAGCGTGCCGACCAGCGCCGGAGTTAAGCCAAAAACGTCGGTGTAGAAAAAGGTGAGAAAGTTCATGATCAGGCAAGTTATTACGGTGCCGCCTGCGTCACCCAGGCCGTAGCCTATTTTTTCCCGTACAGATAACGCATCGTCAATTTTACCTTTAGCGATATCAGCGGTAGTAATCGGTGTAGAGGTCATAGATATTCCTCGTGCATAGGGAGCAATTTTTAGTTTTATTGAAATGACATGATTAATTCTGCCGTGAACGGGAATATCAACAAGGCGAGAAAAGAGTAAAAAAAAGGTGACGATTCCGACCTGAATTTAAAAGTGTGAATTGGATCAGGTGAAATTAATGTTTTTGATTAATAATCAAAAGGTAATGTGTTTAATCATTAATGAATAAGCGGGAAATTACATATCAATGCTCGAATTATCCATGACGTTACCGATTAAAGTGCAAAATGGTGGATTATTTATTTCCCGTGGCGTAGGGAGGCATCCGGCAAGGCGGCTGGAGTCATGGGAAATTATCTTTGTCGAAAAAGGTCGATTAGCGATTCAGGAAGAAGAGCGGATATTTCTGGTCGATGCGGGAGAGAGTTTATTACTCTGGCCGAACCGACAGCATGTTGGGGTAGAGGATTTTCCCGCTGACCTTAAATTTTACTGGCTACATTTTGAGGTTAAAGCGCCGGATAGCGACCCGCGCTGGCTCACTCATCTTAGCGTGCCGCAACA
The DNA here is from genome assembly GCF_013369155.2 of Escherichia sp. 94.0001. Lineage (NCBI taxonomy): Bacteria > Pseudomonadati > Pseudomonadota > Gammaproteobacteria > Enterobacterales > Enterobacteriaceae > Escherichia > Escherichia sp. 94.0001. The sequence continues at coordinate 20,185 of NZ_JABWMS020000020.1, forward strand.
AACGAAGGTTGCCGATCCGCAGGCGCTGGTGGCCCTGTTTCGCCAGTTCTTAAGCGAACAGGAAAAGCATCAACGCACTCCGGCGCTGGAGTTTATTGTGCTGCTGATTTTGCAGCAACTCACCCGTGACGCGCGTCTTGATGAACAGGCCGATGCCGCAGGTACCACGCTTGCCTGGAAAGCGCAGAAACTGATCCGCACGCAATATCATCGCCCGCTTTCCACTGCGCTTTTAGCCCGCGAGCTGTACTGCAATGCCGATTATCTTGGGCGCGTCTATCGGCGGGTGTTTCATCTGACGTTAACAGAAGCAATCCACCGCCAGCGGGTGCGCGAAGCCGAAAAGCTGTTAATTAGCGAAGCGCGATCGCTCACGGAAGTGGCGGCGTTGTGCGGGTTTAATGACGTTGGCTATTTCCGACAGATTTTTCGCAAACACACCGGTTTAACGCCAGCTGCGTGGAAGCGACGTTACAGTAAGGAACATATCAATTCGTAGTGCCGGGGCAATGAAGCCCCGGCGTGAGAGATTACTGCCCGTAATAGGCATTGGCCCCATGCTTACGCAGGTAATGCTTATCCAGAAGTTCGTTTTGCATCGCAGGAAGCTGCGGCGCAAGCTGGCGCGAGAACAGGCCCATATAGGCGCACTCTTCGAGTACCGCGGCATTATGCACCGCATCGGCGGCGTTATTGCCCCAGGCGAACGGACCGTGAGAATGCACCAATACCGCCGGGATTTGTGCCGGACTCCTGCCGCGTTCTTCGAAAGTTTCAATGATCACTTCGCCGGTCTGATATTCATATTCGCCGTTAATCTCCGCTGCGGTCATCTGTCGCGTGCAGGGGATTGCGCCATAGAAATAATCGGCGTGCGTAGTGCCCCAGGCGGGGAGATCCAGCCCGGCCTGCGACCAGATGGTGGCGTGGCGCGAGTGGGTATGCACAATACCGCCAATTTCTGCATAGCGACGATAAAGCGCCAGATGCGTTGGCGTATCGGACGAGGGCTTTTTGCTACCTTCCACCACCTTGCCGCTGGCTATCTCAACCACCACCATATCGTCGGCGGTCATCACGTCGTACTCGACGCCGGAAGGCTTAATTACCATCCATTGCCGCGTCTCGTCTACCGCACTGACATTGCCCCAGGTGAACGTCACCAGATGGTGAGCGGGAAGCGCCAGATTCGCCGCCAGCACGTCGGCTTTCAATCGCTCTAACATATAAATCCGGCCTCCTGCATACGCGCTTCAATCCAGCGCCGCGCCTGAATAATCTCCAGCACCGGCTCTTTGGCTTTTTCGGTCCACATCTCAATCAGAAATGATCCGCGATAGTTCAGTTCATGCAGCGTTTTGAAGATGCCAACGAAATCGACGCAACCTTCGCCAAACGGCACGTCGCGGAACTGTCCGGGGCTTTGCTCGGTGACTGGCTGGGTGTCTTTCAGGTGGATGGCGGCGATACGGTCAATGCCCAGTTTCAGTTCAGCGGGAACATCATTGCCCCAGGCGCTGAGGTTGCCGACGTCCGGGTAGACGGTGAACCACGGCGAGGCGAGCCTCTCGTCCCATTTTTTCCATTTGCTGATGGAGTTCATAAACGCGGTATCCATAATCTCCACCGCCAGCATTACTTGTGATGCCGCCGCCTGTTCGACCGCCCACGCCAGCCCTTCAGCAAAACGTTGCTGGGTGCCTTCGTCGTGGTCTTCGTAATAGACGTCATAACCCGCCAGTTGAATGGTGCGAATGCCGAGATCGCGCGCCAGGCGAATCGCTTTACTCATGATTTCCCGCGCCCGTTCGCGCACCGCCTCGTCCCGGCTGCCAAAGGGAAAGCGACGATGTGCGGACAGACACATTGACGGAATGGCAACACCCGTTTCGATCATCGCAGTGACCAGCGAAGCACGTTGTGCGGCGCTCCAGTCAAGGCGCGACAGACGCTCGTCGGTTTCATCCACCGACATTTCGACAAAATCAAAGCCACAGCTTTTCGCCAGCACCAGCCGCTCCGGCCAGGAGAGATCTTTCGCCAGTGCTTTTTCATAAATCCCTAACGGATGATTACGCACGTGCGCCTCCCCAGATAGCGTCGATTTGCGCATGGAAGTCGGCAGCTACCTGTGCCGGATTTGCTGCTCCTGCCAGCGCCCGCCCGGCAATAAACGCTTTCACGCGGATATCTTTAAACAGCGGCAGGTCAGCAGGCGTAATCCCGCCGGTAATGGAAAGCTCAAGGCCGATATCGGAAAGCGCCTTCATGCGTGCCAGATCGGCTTCGCCCCACTGTTGCCCGCTGGCCTGCGCGTCACGACCACGATGATAAATCGCCTGCCGCACGCCAATACGATGCCAGTCGCGGGCGTCGTCCAGCGTCCAGTTACCAAAAAGCTCTATCTGGATTTCACCACCGCAGCGTTGCGCCATCGCGTGGCCTTTTTCCACCGTCGCGAGCGGTGCGGCGCAGATGATGGTCATCCAGTTAGCGCCTGCGCCAAACGCCTGTTGCGCGAGCGTTTCACCAGCATCGGCGACCTTCCAGTCAGCAACGATGATTTTGTCCGGGCACTGTTCGCGCAAGGCTTTCACCGCGCCAAGCCCTTCGTTTAAACAGAGAATAGTGCCTGCTTCGACGATATCGACGCTGTCTTTTAACAGCGTAACGTCGCGCTGTGCGGCTTCAAGTGATGAGTGGTCGAGGGCCAGTTGCAGAAGTGGTCTGCTCATAATGTGTTCTCCTTAACGCGGGCATGAAAGCCCTGTAGTGCGGCAATGAGGTGCTGATAGCGTTGGTATTTTTGTTGGTAAAGCTGATGGGCGGTCATATCCGGTAACAGGGTACGCACCGGGTGCTGTTGATCGCGCTGGGCTTCGCTGAAATCGCGATAAACTCCGGTGCCGACGCGGGCGGCAAGCGCCGCGCCAAAACAGCCCGTTTCTTGCACCTGCGGCAGTTCGATACGCAGTCCGCTAACGTCCGCCAGCATTTGCATCCAGACATCGGAGTGCGCCGGGCCGCCAGTGACGCGCAGGGTGTGCACATCAGTAAAACGTTCGCGCATCCGGTTGAGGTGAGTCATATGGCTGAACACCACGCCTTCATAAATGGCCTGCAACAGGTGTGCGCGGGTGTGAATGGCCTGCATCCCGTAGAAACCGCTGGTCATCTCGAGTCCGGCGTTGCTGCCGTACAGGAACGGCAGGAAAAAGAGATCGCCACCGGCTTTCGGTAAGCTGGCAACAGCCTGGTTGATCTCTGCAAACGAGATTTCTCCCCACTGCGCGGTAAACCATTCGAGATTGCCGGAAGAGGTAGGGCTGGCTTCGTGAACGATAAATTCACCGTCGTTAACGTAGCGGCCATAGACATACGGATGCGCTTCACCGCCACCTAAACCGCTGGTTATGCCGCTGGTCACCGCCCAGGTCCCCATCACCGCATTGAGGGTAAATTCGTCTTCGATTCCGGCGCAGAGTGCGGTAGAAACCACATCAAACAGGCCGCCGACAACGGGCGTACCCGCTTTCAGACCGGTCAGTGCGGCTGTCTGAGCGGTGATTTCCCCGCAGATTTCGGCAGATCCAACAACAGGCGGCAGGGCGTGATTGATTTCACTGATCCCCAGCCAGTCGGTGAGGCACGGGTCATATTCCCCGCGACTCATGTTGTAGAGATTGGATTCGGAAATATTGCTCTCTTCACAGCCTTTGACGCCGGTTAAACACCAACGCAGGTAGTCGTGCGTCATCATCACGCAGCCAATTTGCGCGTAGCGTTCTGGTTCGTGCTCTTTCAGCCAGCGTAACAGCGACACCGGATGCCCGGTCCACAAGGTTTGTCGGGTCAGCGGGTAGAGTTTTTCCGGGATGCTATCTTCCTGCCAGCGACGAACGATTTCCATCGCCCGGCGATCCGAGGACAAAATGGCGTTACCGAGCGGCTTGTCGTTTTTATCCAGCAAAAACAAGCCCTTTCCCTGTGCAGAGATACCGATGCCGACAATTTGCTCCCCGCTAACGCTGGAATGGGTAAGCAGGGCGCGAATGACAGCCATGCAGCATTGCCACAGTTCTTCCATATCACGTTCTGCCCAGCCTGGCTGCGGGCTTAATGCGCACAGCGGCAGGCGCTGCACGCCTGCCTCCCGGCCTTCGCGGTCATACAGTCCGGCTTTTAGCCAGCTTCCGCCACAATCTAACCCCAGCCAGTATTGCGTCATGGCTTATTGCACCTCATCCACGGCTTTCAGCAGTTCATCGCCCTGCGGAACATCTTTTACAAACATGTCGCGGACCTGAGTACCCAGTACGTCGCTAAAGGCTTTGCGATCAAGTTCGGTGATGACTTCCACGCCAGCGTCTTTCATGCCGTCGATGATTTTTTGCTGATTTTCGGCGACCAATTTGCGCTGGTAATTACCCGCTTCTTGTGCAGATGAAATTAGCGCTTGCTGGAACTCCGGGCTTAAGCCATCAAATTTCGCTTTGTTGATCACTACCAGAAGCGGGGAATAGGCATGGTGAGTCAGAGATAGGTACTTCTGCACTTCATAAAATTTTGCCGACCAGACGACGTTGATGGGATGTTCCTGAGCGTCGATAGTGCGTGTTTCCAGTCCGGTATAGACTTCGGCAAACGGCATCGGGATAGGGTTAGCGCCAAATACTTTAAATGCGGCGATATTCATCGGGCTGTTGTTGGTGCGGATTTTCAGCCCTTTCAGGTCGCCAGGCGTTTTAACCGGTTGGCGTGAGTTGGTGACATCGCGCCAGCCGTTTTCCCAGTAGGCCAGTACTTTCAGTCCCTTACCTTCAAGGGAGGCCTTCAGTTCATCGCCGACTTTGCCGTCGAGTGTTTTATGCGCGTGGGCGGTATCGCGGAACAGGAAAGGAACATCCAGCAGGTTCATCACAGGTGATAATCCGGCAAAGTTATTCGAGCCAGACATCTCCATATCAATAGTGCCGCCACGCACGCCACTGATCATCGCTTGTGCGTTACCGAGAGTACTGTCCGGGAACAGTTTTAATTTCAGCTCGCCTTTGGTTCTCTCCTGCAATAAATCATTAAATTTTTTCGCTGCAATATGTTGTGAGTCGGTTTGTGAGGTTTCATAACCGAAACGTAATGATTGTGCCGCCAGCGAAGACGTACTGAATGCAGCGAGGCCAGCAATGAATAATGCGTAGGTTACAGAGCGTAATTTCATTATATTTTCCTTTTAATTAATCCATTTCAACGGGAGGATGATGAGATCGGGAATAAAAACAAATAAGGCTAATAAGGAATATAAAACCAGGACGTAAGGGAAAACGCCTCTGACTGCATCATCGAATTTGAGTTTAGCCACCCCAGAAATAACGTTAAGCACATTACCGATAGGCGGTGTAATTAAGCCGATTGAGCAGTTGATGATAAACATGACACCGAAATAAATCGGATCGATTCCTGCCTCTTTAACTAAAGGCATTAATACCGGGGTAAGAATTAACACCGTCGGCGTTAAATCCATGACCATGCCGACAATCAGGATAGCCACCATAATGACGATAAACAGCAGACGCGGTGAATCGACCAACGGTTGCAGTAAATCAGAAACCATCATCGGCAATTCAGCAATGGTAATCAGCCAGGCAGAAACTTGTGCCGAGGCCACCAGAAACATCACCACTGAGGTCGTTTTCGCCGCGCCAATGAGTACATGCCAAAGTGTGGCGAAGGTCATTTCACGGTAAATAACTGTGGCGACAAACAACGCATAGAAAGCAGCAACGGCCCCGGCTTCGGTAGGGGTAAACAGACCGGAGCGAAAGCCGCCAATAATAATGACCGGAAGAAATAGCGCCCAGATACCGGAAACAAAAGATTGCCAGACTTCTCGTTTCGTTGCTTTTTGCTGACGGGGTAAATTAAGACGACTGGCCTGCCACCACCATGTGAGCATCAGCGTTGCGCCCATCATAATGCCTGGGGCAATGCCCGCCATAAACAACTTACTGATGGATAAACCGCTGGAAACGCCGAAGATAATAAACGGAATGGAAGGGGGAATAATTGGCGCGATAATCCCGCCAGAGGCAATCAGCCCCGCAGCACGGTTGACCGGGTAGTTAGCGCTGCGCATCATCGGCACCAGTAGCGCGGCAACGGCGGCGGTATCCGCAACAGCAGAACCGGAAAGGCTCGCCATAATCATTGCCGCCAGCACGCCTACGTAGCCCAACCCGCCTGGTTTATGCCCGACCAGTTTCATCGGCAGGTCAACAATGCGTTTTGATAAGCCGCCCGCATTCATGATTTCACCCGCCAGTACAAAGAACGGAATCGCCAGCAGGGAGAAGCTGTCAGCACCGTTTACCAGCGTTTGCGCCATGATCTGGACATCAAACATATCCAGCCAGAACATAAGCGCCGCCCCGCACAACAGTAGCGACCAGGCAATAGGCAAACCGATGGCAATGCCACCCAACAGGCAGCCCAGAAAAATCAGCACAGCCATGATTAAGCTCCTTGCGGTGGCGGCGTTAGAGAATTGCTACGCGTGATGAGTTGATATAAAAGGCGCAGCTCAAAGAATGCGATAACGAGGCTGGTGGGTAGACAAGCGGCATACATCAGGCCGATGGGCAAGCCGAGGATCGGTGAATAATCGCTCCAGTCCTGAATTGTTTTTAGCGTTGCGCCCCAGGCCAGAGCGCCACAAATAAATAAGATTAAGGAATGGGTAACCAGAGCGACTCGCCGCTGCCACGCGGGGGAGAGTTTCTCCACCAGAAAGGTAACCTGAACGTGGGCGTTATCCATAAAAGCCACAATCGCGCCAATAAAGGTTAACCAGACAAATAAATAACGCGACAATTCATCTACAGATAAAATACTTGTCTGAAAACCATATCTTAAAATAATGTTTATAAACACAATACAGGAAAGTACGGCGAGATTAATCGCCAGTATTGCTTCAAGTATTTTTTTCATAGCTATTCCTTGAGGCTATGTTTGTCATAATTCAAGTTGCATGTGCAGCAACCTGAATTATTAATATAGTTAGAGCAATAACATTACCCAGGCGTTCTGGCGTAGACGATTATTCGATTAATTTAGCGCCGTTAATGCGACTTTAACCACAACTTTTCGTATCTCAGAGGCTGTTTGCAGAATACAGCCTGGTCGATGAACATCCTGAGGAAAGAAAATAGCGTAGCTACCCGGTATCATTTCTATAAATGATTCATGTTCACTATCGTGATAAAAAATAATATCGCGCTGCTCTAATAGTGATTCGCTGACTTTATTATTTCCTGTATCAATAGCAATGCCGATTTTCTCTTTGCCCCACGCCAGAAATTGAATATCGATATACCGACGATGCACTTCCGGACGGTTTTCCTCTACTGCACGCGTCGTTAAGTCGATAATTTGTGCGTAAATATTTTTGCCGTCGATTTCGACAACGCCCGACTCCAGGACGTTGAAATCAGTGGCGCGCAGAAAATCGAGCGCCTTTTCAATAGCAGCGGGCAAACGGCACGGGTTAGGCTGCGCGATATGTCCAAAAATCATGGCTTATCTCCTTATAACGCCTGGATTTTTGCCCATACGCTGTCATCAACGGTAATACCGTTACGGCGGTTTTCTGCCAGCAGGGTGGTAAATTCGTGGCCGGGTAAGCGGATGGCCTGGTTTTCGTCAGCGCGTTCAGCGGTAGTAACGTAATCCATGATGCGTTGCAGCTTGGCATCGCGGGTGGGACCGTCGATAAGCTTATCTACTTCAATGGCAATAAAGATTTGCGAAACGCCATATTCGTCGCTGTTATCCTGGGTGACTTCGGCAACGGATGCGCCGTCAGAAAGAAGAGTAGCGATCATATCCAATACGATCGACATACCGGAACCTTTCCAGTAACCCATTGGCAAAATGCGGCGATTTTTCTCGATTACACCAGGTTCTTTGGTGAGGTTGCCTTCATCGTCAAAGCCGCCATCGACCGGAAGCTGACGACCTGCAAGGCGGTTAACTTCTAACATGCCGTAGGAAAACATCGACATCGACATATCGACCATGGTGATTGGGGTAGAAGGAATGGCGACGATCAGCGGGTTAGTGCCGATGCGACACTCTTTTGCGCCCCACGGCGGCATTACGGCGATGGAGTTGGTCCAGCAAATGCCAATATAGCCTTTTTCCGCCGCCTGCCAGCCGTAGCTGCCGCCGCGCATCCAGTGGTTGGCATTACGTAGAGCCACCAGACCAATACCGTGATCGGCAGCCAGTTCAATGGCGCGATCCATCATCTTTTTCGCTGTCAGGTTACCGATCGAACGCTGGGCGTCCCACTGTTCAATTGCGCCGAGGCTGGTTATACGTTTGGCTTGGGCATCAGGAATGATATCGCCGTTTTCCAGTTGTTGAATGAAACGAGGGAAACGGTTGACGCCGTGAGAATAAACGCCGGATTCGGTGGTGCGGGCGAACATTTCGGCACAGGCATCAGCCGTTTCGCTGTCAACGCCGCGTGAAATTAAGACTCGATTAAAGGCTGCTTTTAACTGCTCAAATGTCACTTTCATCCCTGGCTTCCTTGTTTTTTTGATCGCTTTTTTGGCTTAAAATTTCAATATGCGAAATCTGATTTCAAATATATCGATCGCTTTTTAACAAAGCAATCTGATTAATGAATTTCAAAAGACTTAAAAATCAATTGGTTATAAATTATCTGTCGAGATCGTGAACTACGGCACACTTTGCGCTACCATCAGGACGCGACAAAATGGAGAAAGAAGTGATGGGAAAAAAAGAGAACGAGATGGCGCAGGAAAAAGAGCGTCCAGCCGGAAGCCAAAGTCTGTTTCGCGGGTTGATGCTGATTGAGATTTTGAGCAACTATCCAAACGGTTGTCCGTTGGCGCATCTTTCGGAGCTGGCTGGTTTAAATAAGAGTACCGTCCATCGCTTATTGCAGGGATTACAGTCCTGCGGCTATGTGACCACCGCGCCCGCCGCAGGGAGTTACCGCCTGACTACCAAATTTATTGCCGTCGGGCAGAAGGCGCTGTCTTCGCTGAATATCATTCATATCGCCGCTCCGCATCTTGAGGCACTGAACATCGCCACTGGTGAAACCATTAACTTCTCCAGCCGCGAAGACGATCACGCTATTTTGATTTATAAGCTGGAACCCACGACCGGGATGCTGCGAACCCGAGCTTATATAGGCCAGCATATGCCACTCTACTGTTCCGCAATGGGCAAGATCTACATGGCGTTTGGTCACCCGGACTACGTGAAGTCATACTGGGAAAGCCATCAGCATGAGATCCAGCCGTTAACCCGCAATACCATTACCGAGCTGCCCGCGATGTTCGACGAACTGGCGCACATTCGTGAAAGCGGAGCGGCGATGGACAGAGAAGAAAACGAACTCGGCGTCTCCTGTATTGCTGTTCCGGTGTTTGATATTCATGGGCGGGTGCCGTACGCCGTGTCGATTTCGCTTTCGACATCACGTCTGAAACAGGTGGGGGAGAAAAATCTCCTGAAACCACTGCGTGAAACCGCGCAGGCTATTTCTAATGAACTGGGATTTACTGTCAGGGACGACCAGGGCGCGATCACATAACGCTCTGGACAAATGCCAAAACTTTAACATTTCCTTCGTTGGATCAAAGCAGTAGAGACGCGCTCTCTGGCACTCTGCTGTTTTAGTGCAAAGGAGTGATCATGAACCGGTTTATTATTGCGGATGCGACGAAATGTATCGGTTGCCGTACCTGTGAAGTGGCTTGCGCAGTGTCGCATCAGGAGAATCAGGATTGCGCTACGTTGTCACCAGACGAGTTTATTTCCCGTATTCGTGTCATTAAAGACCACACATGGACCACGGCTGTAGCCTGTCATCAGTGTGAAGATGCACCGTGCGCGAATGTCTGCCCTGTTGACGCGATAAGCCGTGAACATGGGCATATTTTCGTTGAACAATCACGTTGCATTGGCTGTAAAAGCTGTATGCTGGCTTGCCCGTTTGGTGCGATGGAGGTCGTTTCTTCGCGCAAAAAGGCGAGGGCGATTAAGTGCGATCTGTGCTGGCATCGGGCGACGGGACCGGCCTGTGTTGAAGCCTGCCCGACAAAGGCGTTGCAGTGCATGGATGTCGAGAAAGTGCAGCGGCATCGGCTACGGCAGCAGTCTGTTTGAAACGTTTTTCCGGCGTTTCTCAACGCAGGGATAGTGCGCTTTGTTTATGCCGGATGCGGCTAAAACGCCTTATCCGGCCTACAAATTCTACCAAATTCAATATATTGCAGAAATCATGTAGGCCTGATAAGCGTAGCGCATCAGGCAATTTTTAGTGACTTTCAGCCCAGGCTCTTTCTATCTCTTCTGCCAGAATCTTCACCCCCGCTTCAATTTTATCCGGCTCCGGCACGTAGTTCATGCGCATACATTGATGTGTATGTGGCCACGGTTTATCCAGCCCTGGGAAGAAGTTGTGCCCCGGCACCATCAGCACGCCCCGTGCTTTCAGGCGCTGGTAGAGCTGCTCGGTCGTAATTGGCAAATCCTTAAACCATAGCCAGAGGAAAATGGCTCCTTCCGGTTTATGAATCAGGCAGCGATCTTCCGGTAAATAGCGGCGAATGATAGCGATAGTTTCCTGAACACGCTGGTAGTAAAACGGTTTGATGACTGTTTCAGACAGGCGCAGCAGATCGTTACGCTTAATCATTTCACACATCATCGCTGGACCAATACCGCCAGGTGCCAGGCTGATAATGCCGTTCATATTGGTGATGGCGGTGATGATTTTTTCATTGGCGATGATAATGCCGCAGCGGGAGCCTGGTAGACCCAGCTTGGAAAGACTCATGCACAGTACGATATTCGGATTCCACAGCGGGCGCGCTTCGCTGAAGATGATACCCGGGAACGGGACGCCATAAGCGTTATCAATCACCAGCGGAATGCCGTGTTGATTCGCCAGCGCGTCAAGCTTCAGCAACTCTTCGTCAGTAATCACATTGCCTGTTGGATTCGTCGGCCGGGAGACGCAAATCATCCCGGTTTCTTCGCCAATATGCAGATGCTCAAAATCAACGTGGTATTTAAACTGGCCTTCCGGCAGCAGTTCAATATTCGGACGCGCAGAGACAAACAGATCTTCTTCCAGTCCGGCGTCAGCGTAGCCAATGTATTCCGGTGCCAGCGGAAACAGCACTTTTTTGATCCGACCATCGGCACGGCGTCCGGCGAACAGATTAAATAAGTAGAAAAACGCGCTCTGGCTGCCGTTTGTTAGTGCAATATTCTGTGGTTCGATATCCCAACCCAACTTCTCGCGTAGCATTCCGGCAAGCAGTGTGAGTAGCTCCGTTTTCCCCTGTGGACCGTCGTAATTGCACAGTGCATCAGTCGCTTTGCCACTTTCCAGCATGTCGGTCAGTAGCGTCTGGAAGTAGTCCTGCATTTCCGGGATCTGCGCTGGATTACCGCCGCCGAGCATAATCGCGCCAGGCGTGCGTAAACCGTCGTTCAGATCTTCCATCAGCAGCGTAATGCCGGAGTGGCGGGTAAATTTGTCACCAAAAAGGGAGAATGTCATAGCGGGATATCTGTCGAACTCTGTAGCAAGGAAGGTAACAATAACGCTACATTTGCTGGGGTGCAAATCGCTCTGTTGAAGAGGGAGCGGTGCTTTATCCTGCAACGCTGATTAGGTCTGACATTTTATCCTGGTTGGCGGCTTCCCGAGGTACTGACGAACGGGAAGCCGGAAAAGTCACTGTTGCCCAGCCCAGATGACCAGCACTTTATCGTCGCCATGCTCACGAACAAAGCCGTAGCCCTGCTTCAGCGAAAGTGTCGTTTGTTTGCCCGCACCAATTGCGGGATGGCGGGCGCGGAACTGGCTGATTTTCTGCCAGTGCGCGACGCTGGCGGCAGATTTACCGCTAACATCCTGCCAGTTCATATCCGAACGCGTGCCTTGCAGTGGATCCGAACCGGTGGGGCCGAGCGGACGCGAGGATTCATCACCATAAAAGATTTGTACCGCGCCTGGCGCTAATAATAATAACTCTGCTGCTTTGTCGCCCCCTTCACGAAACAAACGAGTATCATGCGACGAAAGATAGCTCAACACGTTGAAATCCTGCAATTTCTCCGCCATTTGCTGCCAGGTCGTATCCATCTGCGCCAGACAATCGACTGCTTTAGCCGCCTGCTCCTGATAATCGAAATTGATCATCGCATCGAAACCGTGGCGATAGTAGTCACTTTGCATCACGCCGTGGCCCCAGGCTTCACCGGTCATCCAGAAAGGTTTGTCATCTAATGCTTTCTCGGGATTCGCTTTTTTCCATTCGCGAAGTGCGGCGCTGGCTTCGGTTTTCAGTTGCTGCCAGGCGGGCAACTCAACATGCTTGGCGGTATCGACCCGAAAACCATCAATTCCGTAGTCACGGACCCACTGGCTTAACCAGTGGGTTAAGTAATCGCGAGGGGTAAAGCCGTCAATGGCTTTAGCGTGGGTATCCGTTTTGTTGTTATAGAACACTGGCAGGCCAGAAGCGGTAGTTGATTCGGTTTTGATATCCGGCAAAAAGGCCAGCGACATAGTGAGATCGTCGAATCCAGGATTGTCGTAATCGCCGATATCGGTTCTGATCCAGTTTTTTCCCCACCATTTATCCCAGCCTGTTTTGTCGCTGAAATTAATGTAATCGTTAAAGCTATGCCAGGTTTGCCCGGCGGCAGGCTTCCAGTCGCTCCAGCGTTCACCCAACGTTTTTTTCACTTCGTCACCAGAAAGATATAACGCGCCAAACTGATACTCCTGCATATCCGCCAGTGTGGCATAGCCGGTGTGGTTCATCACGACATCAAAGAGAATACGAATACCGCGCTGATGCGCGCTATCAACCAGCGTCCGGAGATCGGCTTCGTTGCCCATATTGGCATCAAGATTCGTCCAGTCCTGTGTGTAGTAACCGTGGTAGGCATAATGTGGGAAATCGCCTTTTGTACCGCCGCCGACCCAGCCGTGAATTTGCTCAAATGGGGCACTTATCCATAAAGCATTGACGCCCAGCTGCTGGAGGTAATCCAGTTTGTTGGTCAGGCCGCGTAAATCGCCGCCGTGAAAAGTGCCAATTTCTGCCATACCGTCTTTATGACGTCCGTAACTCTGGTCATTACTGGGATCGCCGTTTTCGAAACGATCTGTCAGCACAAAGTAAACCGTGGCGTTATGCCAGTCGAAAGGGGCGGATGTGTCAGTTTCTGCCCGTTCCAGCAGGAGTAAACCGTTGCTGGTGGCAGCGGGTTGTAACGTTATTTGACCGTTCTTCACTATCGCAATTTGCTGGCTGTAATAATCCCGGACTGCGGCTCCCTCCGGAAAAGTGGCGCTGACATCCAGTGTGAGCGGTAATCCATCCCATTTCGGGCATTCACGGACCAGGTTTGCTACCGGTTCGACGGCGTTCTGGATGGAAATCATCAATGTTGGTGTACCGGAGCGGGTGTCTAGTTGCAGCGTATATTCGCCGTCCCTGAACAATCGCCATTGAGGTGGCGTGTTGCTACAAGGTTGCAGGGAAAGCATCTGATTGAGTTTTATCGCATCCGCAGGCTGCCAGCACTGTTGGTCAAAATTTAGCGTTAGTGGACGCGTACCTTTGGGCAACTGCGCGTGGCTGACAAATGTTCCCGTTCCCTGTTCGCTAAAGGCAGGGAACCCCGGAGAAGTCCAGCTGGCGGCAACGGCGAAGCCAGGAAGGAGTGTCAGAAAACAGGCGGCGAGTTTCATGGCGGATGAGTCCTTATTGCTGCGATTTCAGACAGTTTGCCAGCGATAAGCCAGACAAAACTCATCCCTGAGCGGTAAGTCCACAGGATGAGAAGCAAGGGTGAGCGATCGCGCGCAAAAAACGGCTGAATTTTGCGATAAACCCCACATTTTCTGCGATTTAGCGCCAATCTGAATCGTTAACTCGTGACATAGTTTCAGATTTGGACTATTCCTTGGGGTGCTCTTGACAGCTATTTTTGATATGATTTGAGATTCAACTCTCAAATTTGTGAAAAATATAAGGTGTTGGAATGATTAAATCCGACCAGGAGACCTGATGATTTTGACTCCCATACGACGATATGGGGCGATGATTCTTATGTTACTCACTCTGGTGTTTTCGAGTGAGGTGTTAGCGAAGACGCACACAACAACAGCGAGTCAAAAGTCCCACTTAATTAAAGCTAGTAATAAACAGGTAAGCAGTAAACAAGAGTATTCTCGCAATAGTGCAAAGAGTAGTTCACTTCCTGATTTGCGAAAATACCCTTCCGGAACACCAAGGAAAAAAGCGTTTCTCCGGACCGTAATGCCTTACATTACCAGCCAAAATGCGGCCATTACTGCGGAACGTAACTGGCTCATTTCAAAACAGTATCAGGGCCAATGGTCACCTGCTGAGCGTGCGCGTCTGAAAGACATCGCCAAACGCTACAAGGTGAAGTGGTCTGGTAATACGCGAAAAATCCCGTGGAATACCTTGCTGGAACGCGTAGACATTATTCCTACCAGTATGGTGGCGACGATGGCTGCAGCAGAAAGCGGTTGGGGAACGTCGAAGCTGGCGCGTAGCAACAACAACCTATTCGGCATGAAGTGCATGAAAGGACGTTGTACCAATGCGCCGGGTAAAGTGAAGGGGTACTCACAGTTCAGTTCTGTCAAAGAATCGGTGAGCGCCTATGTCACTAACCTGAATACTCACCCGGCTTACTCTTCGTTCCGTAAATCGCGTGCACAACTGCGTAAAGCGGATCAGGAAGTGACTGCCACAGCGATGATTCACAAGCTGAAGGGCTACTCGACCAAAGGGAAGAGTTATAACAACTACCTGTTCGCAATGTACCAGGATAACCAACGGTTAATCGCGGCGCATATGTAATTGTATTCCCTGAAGCCTTATCCGACTTGTTGGTCGGATAAGGCGTTCACGCCGCATGCGACAACCACGCAGCGTTGCCTGATGCGACGCCGACAATTCTCATCATCGCTACAACATGACCTCGCTATTTACATCGCGATACTCTTTTGGCGTCGTGTCATATGCTTTTTTAAAAACAGAGTAGAAATATTGCAGCGATGGATAACCGCACATTTGCGATATCTCATTGATCGATAAGGTGGTTGAAATCAGCAGACTGCGCGCTTTCTCCAGCTTCTCGGCATGAATCATGGCATGGATGGTTTCACCCACCTCCTCTTTAAAACGCTTCTCAAGATTGGAGCGCGAGATCCCGACGGCATCGAGTACCTGATCCACTTTAATCCCTTTACAGGCGTGATTACGAATGTAATGCATGGCCTGAATAACGGCGGGATCGGTCAGCGAACGGTAATCTGTTGAGCGCCGTTCAATGACGCGAACTGGTGGGACCAAAATCCGCTGTAGCGGCATTTCTTCTTTATCTAATAATCGATGCAACAGTTTTGCCGCCTGATATCCCATTTGCCGCGCGCCCTGAGCGACCGAAGAAAGGGCGACACGCGACAGATAGCGGGTCAGTTCTTCGTTATCGATGCCAATCACACATAATTTTTCCGGCACGGGAATATGTAGATGTTCACATACTTGCAGAATATGCCGCGCCCGGGCGTCAGTAACGGCAATAATCCCGGTTTGCGGTGGCAGCGTTTGTAGCCAGTCTGCCAGCCGATTTTGCGCGTGTTGCCAGTTCTCTGGCGCGGTTTCTAACCCCTGATAAACCACTCCGCGATACTTTTCTTCGGCGACAAGCTGACGAAATGCATATTCGCGTTCAGTGGCCCAACGTTTGCCGCTGGATTCCGGAAGACCATAAAAAGCAAAGCGGTTAACGCCTTTCTCTTTTAAATGCAAAAATGCGCTTTCAACCAGCGCATAGTTATCGGTGGCAATGTAATGAACGGGTGGGTAACTTTCGGCAAGGTGATACGAGCCACCAACCCCAACAATGGGGACGTCGACATCAGCTAGCGCTTGCTCGATTTGTTTGTCGTCGAAGTCGGCAATGACGCCATCTCCTAACCAGTCCTTGATTTTATCAATGCGGGCGCGGAAATCTTCTTCAATGAAAATATCCCATTCCGATTGTGACGCCTGTAAATATTCCCCTACGCCTTCTACTACCTGCCGGTCATAGGCTTTATTGGCATTGAACAGTAATGTGATGCGGTGACGTTTAGTAAACATGGTTCTTTTCCTGCTGAATCATGCAAAAACTCAAAACCGGTAATACGTTACCGGCTTTGAGAAAATTTTTATCAAAATCAAGAACGGCGTTTGGTTGCGGAGTCCATCCATACTGCCAGCAACAGAATCGCACCTTTAACGATATACTGCCAGAAGGTCGGTACATCCATCATACTCATGCCGTTATCCAGTGAAGCCATGATGAATGCTCCCATTACCGCTCCAGCCACGCTCCCGACGCCGCCTGCCAGACTGGTGCCGCCAATCACACATGCTGCAATTGCGTCCAGCTCGGCGATATTTCCCGCAGAAGGTGAACCAGCGCCAAGTCGAGAACTGAGGATTAATCCGGCGATGGCTACCATTAATCCGTTAATAGCGAACACGGCAAGTTTGGTGCGTTCAACGTTAATCCCGGAGAGCCGTGCTGCTTCCAGATTGCCGCCGATGGCATAAATGCGTCTTCCAAATGCCGTCCGCGTTGCCATAAACATTCCGCCGAGTAACAGCAACGTCAGCAGCAGAACAGGAGTGGGAACGCCACGGTAATCGTTCAACAGCCAGATTGCGCCTAAGACGATAATCGCCGTTAATGCCTGGCGACCGACAACTGCGGTAGAGGCCGGAGACTGCAAACCCAAAGCCTGACGGCGCATTCTTCCGCGCCATTGCCAGCCAACAAAAGCCATTAAGCCAAGCGCGCCAATGATGAAGCCGGTGCTGGCGGGTAGATAGCTTTGCCCGATTTGTGACATCGCGGCGCTGGTGGGGGATACAGTCGTGCCGTTGGTGATGCCAATGAGTATGCCGCGAAATGCCAACATGCCCGCGAGGGTGACAATAAATGAAGGGACTTTGCGGTACGCGACCCACCATCCGTTCCAGGCACCGAGAAGCAGTCCCAGAACCAACGTCACAATGATGGTAAGTGGCAAAGGCCAGCCTAGCCAGACGTCACAAATCGCCGCGACGCCACCTAACAGCCCCATCATTGAGCCGACGGAAAGGTCGATTTCAGCAGAAATTATGACGAACACCATTCCTACCGCGAGGATGCCGGTAATCGCGGTCTGGCGTAACAGGTTGGAGACGTTACGGGCGCTTAAGTAGGCACCATCGGTGGTCCAGGTAAAGAACAGCATGATTGCGATGATAGCTGCAATCATCACGAAGACCTGCAAATTCAGTGACTTCAGCCCGGAAAAGCCACCGGATGTCGGTACGGCCAATTTCACTTCAGACGGATTGCTTTTCGACATGATGTTCGCTCCTCAATGCGGCTTCCATCACCTGCTCCTGAGTCAGGTTATGATTTATCAGGTTGGCTTTTAGTTTCCCTTCATGCATCACCAGTACACGATCGCTAAGGCCGAGCACTTCAGGTAATTCGGAAGAGATGACAATAACGGCAATACCCTGCTGGACGAGTTGGTTAATTAATTTGTAGATCTCGTATTTCGCGCCAATATCGATACCCCTGGTAGGTTCATCAAGAATGAGAATGCGCGGGTTGAGTAACAGACAGCGAGCGAGGATCGCTTTTTGCTGATTGCCGCCGCTCAAACGTCCAATAGCAAGGTCGGGGGACGACGTTTTAACTTTGAGTTGCTGGATTGATTCCAGAATACATTTTTGCTCTGCCGCGTCATCAAGCTGGCTAATACCGCCGGTAAATTTATTGAGTGCGGCGAGGGTAATATTTTTACCAACCGCCATTACCGGAACGATGCCGTCGCGCTTTCTGTCTTCGGGTACCATCGCAATCCCCTGGGCGATGGCTTGCTGACAGTTACGAATATCTACCTGTTTGCCATCAATATAAATTTTTCCTTCCCATTGTCCGGGCCACACGCCAAACAGGCACTGAATGGTCTCGGTACGTCCGGCACCAACGAGTCCGGCAATACCCAGTATTTCGCCACGTTTCAGGGAAAACGAGACATCATTAACTCGTTTAATATGACGATTAACCGGATGCCATGCCGTCAGATGTTCAATACGTAATATTTCATCTCCGGTGGTATGTGGTTCATTAGGGTAAAGCGCGGTTAACTCTCGCCCGACCATCATGGTGATAATATCGTCTTCACTCATTCCGGCAGCATCACGCGTACCAATGTGCTGACCGTCGCGAATAACGCAAATCGTATCGGAAATCGCTTTGACTTCGTTGAGTTTGTGCGAAATATAAATACAGGCGATACCGTGCTGTTGTAGATCGCGAATAATATCCAGTAAAACCGACGTTTCCTGCTCAGTTAATGAGGCTGTCGGTTCATCGAGAATTAACAAGCGCACCTGTTTATTAAGTGCCTTAGCAATTTCAACCAGTTGTTGTTGCCCTAGCCCTAAATCGCCAACGCGGGTATCTGGTGAAATAAGTAAACTGACCTGTGCGAGCAGCTTCTGACAGCGTAGCGTCATCAGATCATAGTCCATAATACCATTGTGGGTTATTTCGTTACCCAGGAAAATATTTTCCAGTACGGTCAATTCTTTCACCAGGGCCAATTCCTGGTGAATGATAGCGATACCTTTGCGTTCGGTATCGCGGATGTGACTCGCCTGAATCTCTTCTCCCGCAAAAATAATGTCGCCTTCGTAGGAGCCATGGGGATAAATACCACACAGCACTTTCATCAGCGTTGATTTACCAGACCCATTTTCCCCGCAGAGTGAGACGATTTCGCCGGCATTCAACCGCAAGCTAACGTTATCAATTGCCTTCACACTGCCGAAGGTTTTGGTAATGTTCTTCATTTCAAGTAGATAAGGCATAACGACTCCACCTAAGCCAATTAATTTACACGGCATGGAGAGAAATCACGCCCCCGCTCTGTGCCGGGGCGTAACGCTTACAGCTCGCTCTCTTTGTGGAATCCGTCTTTAACTACCGTATCTTTGATGTTGTTTTTATTCACATCGATCGGTGTCAGCAGGCGGGAGGGAACATCTTTCAGACCATTATTCAGTGTGGTATCTGCTTTTGGTTCCTGACCATTGCCCAACTCAACGGCAATTTCTGCGGCAGTATTTGCCAACAATGTAATAGGTTTATACACCGTCATAGTTTGCGTACCGGCAGCAATACGTTTAATACCTGCGAGATCCGCATCCTGGCCGGATATTGCTACTTTCCCTGATAAACCTTGCGCACTTAATGCCTGAATTGCCCCACCTGCGGTGGCATCGTTTGAGGCAACTACAGCATCAATTTTGTTATTATTGGCGGTCAGCGCGTTTTCCATAATTTTCAGTGCGTTTTCCGGTAACCAGCCATCAACCCATTGGTCACCAACGACTTTAATTTTTCCGGAATCAACGTAAGGTTTTAACACTTTCATTTGTCCGGCGCGGAACAGCTTAGCGTTGTTATCTACCGGCGAACCGCCCATCAGGAAGTAATTACCTTGCGGAACAATATCGACCAGGGCTTTTGCCTGCAGTTCACCGACTTTTTCGTTATCGAAAGAAATATAAAAATCGATATCCGCATCGTTAATCATACGGTCGTAAGCTAATACTTTAATACCTTCTTGTTTGGCTTCTTTTACAACGTTACTTAATACCTGACCGTTATACGGAATAATGACAAGAACATCGACACCCCGGTTAATCATGTTTTCAATCTGCGACATTTGTGTTTCTTCATTGCCATTTGCAGACTGTACAAATACTTTCGCGCCGAGAGACTCTGCTTTTTTCACAAAAATATCTCGATCTTTTTGCCAGCGTTCAAGACGGAGATCATCAATCGCCATACCTATTTTGACTTCTTTGGCGTGCGCCGCAACGTTGGTAAGCAGAAGTGAGGTGCAAAGGGTGAGTAGAATGTTCTTTATTTTCATGGTGTAGGGCCTTCTGTAGTTAGAGGACAGCTTTAATAAGTAACAATCACCGCGATAAACGTAACCAATTTTTAGCAACTAAACAGGGGAAAACAATTACAGATTTTTATCTTTCGATTACGATTTTTGGTTTATTTCTTGATTTATGACAGAGATCTTACTTTTGTTGCGCAATTGTACTTATTGCATTTTTCTCTTCGAGGAATTACCCAGTTTCATCATTCCATTTTATTTTGCGAGCGAGCGCACACTTGTGAATTATCTCAATAGCAGTGTGAAATAACATAATTGAGCAACTGAAAGGGAGTGCCCAATATTACGACATCATCCATCACCCGCGGCATTACCTGATTATGGAGTTCAATATGCAAGCCTATTTTGACCAGCTCGATCGCGTTCGTTATGAAGGCTCAAAATCCTCTAACCCGTTAGCATTCCATCACTATAATCCCGACGAACTGGTGTTGGGCAAGCGTATGGAAGAGCACTTGCGTTTTGCCGCCTGCTACTGGCACACCTTCTGCTGGAACGGGGCGGACATGTTTGGTGTGGGGGCGTTTAATCGTCCGTGGCAGCAGCCTGGTGAGGCACTGGCGTTGGCGAAGCGTAAAGCAGATGTCGCATTTGAGTTTTTCCACAAGTTACATGTGCCATTTTATTGCTTCCACGATGTGGATGTTTCCCCTGAGGGTGCTTCGTTAAAAGAGTACATCAATAATTTTGCGCAAATGGTTGATGTCCTGGCAGGCAAGCAAGAAGAGAGCGGCGTGAAGCTGCTGTGGGGAACCGCGAACTGCTTTACAAACCCTCGCTACGGCGCGGGCGCAGCGACGAACCCAGATCCTGAAGTCTTTAGTTGGGCGGCAACTCAAGTTGTTACAGCGATGGAAGCAACCCATAAATTGGGCGGTGAAAACTATGTCCTGTGGGGCGGTCGTGAAGGTTACGAAACGCTGTTAAATACCGACTTGCGTCAGGAGCGTGAACAACTGGGCCGCTTTATGCAGATGGTGGTTGAGCATAAACATAAAATCGGTTTCCAGGGCACGTTGCTTATCGAACCGAAACCGCAAGAACCGACCAAACATCAATATGATTACGATGCTGCGACAGTCTATGGCTTCCTGAAACAGTTTGGTCTGGAAAAAGAGATTAAACTGAACATTGAAGCTAACCACGCGACGCTGGCAGGTCACTCTTTCCATCATGAAATTGCCACCGCCATTGCGCTTGGCCTGTTCGGTTCTGTCGACGCCAACCGTGGCGATGCACAACTGGGCTGGGACACCGACCAGTTCCCGAACAGTGTGGAAGAGAATGCGCTGGTGATGTATGAAATTCTCAAAGCAGGCGGTTTCACCACCGGCGGTCTGAACTTCGATGCCAAAGTCCGTCGTCAAAGTACTGATAAATATGATCTGTTTTACGGTCATATCGGCGCGATGGATACGATGGCGTTGGCGCTGAAAATTGCAGCACGCATGATTGAAGATGGCGAGCTGGATAAACGCATCGCGCAGCGTTATTCCGGCTGGAATAGCGAATTAGGCCAGCAAATCCTGAAAGGCCAAATGTCACTGGCAGATTTAGCCAAATATGCTCAGGAACATAATTTGTCTCCGGTGCATCAGAGTGGTCGCCAGGAGCAACTGGAAAATCTGGTAAACCATTATCTGTTCGACAAATAACGGCTAACTGTGCAGTCCGTTGGCCCGGTTATCGGTAGCGATACCGGGCATTTTTTTAAGGAACGATCGATATGTATATCGGGATAGATCTTGGCACCTCGGGCGTAAAAGTTATTTTGCTCAACGAGCAGGGTGAGGTGGTTGCTTCGCAAACGGAAAAGCTGACCGTTTCGCGCCCGCATCCACTCTGGTCGGAACAAGACCCGGAACAGTGGTGGCAGGCAACTGATCGCGCAATGAAAGCTCTGGGCGATCAGCATTCTCTGCAGGACGTTAAAGCATTGGGTATTGCCGGCCAGATGCACGGTGCAACCTTACTGGATGCCCAGCAACGGGTATTACGCCCTGCCATTTTGTGGAACGACGGGCGCTGTGCGCAAGAGTGCACTTTGCTGGAAGCGCGAGTTCCGCAATCACGGGTGATTACCGGTAACCTGATGATGCCCGGATTTACTGCGCCTAAATTGCTATGGGTTCAGCGGCATGAGCCGGAGATATTCCGTCAAATCGACAAAGTATTATTACCGAAAGATTACTTGCGTCTGCGTATGACGGGGGAGTTTGCCAGCGATATGTCTGACGCAGCTGGCACCATGTGGCTGGATGTCGCAAAGCGTGACTGGAGTGACGTCATGCTGCAGGCTTGCCACTTATCTCGTGACCAGATGCCCGCATTATACGAAGGCAGCGAAATTACTGGTGCTTTGCTACCTGAAGTTGCGAAAGCGTGGGGTATGGCGGCAGTGCCAGTTGTCGCAGGCGGTGGTGATAATGCAGCTGGTGCGGTTGGTGTAGGAATGGTTGATGCTAATCAGGCAATGTTATCGCTGGGGACGTCGGGGGTCTATTTTGCTGTCAGCGAAGGGTTCTTAAGCAAGCCAGAAAGCGCCGTACACAGCTTTTGCCATGCGCTCCCGCAGCGTTGGCATTTAATGTCTGTGATGCTGAGTGCAGCGTCGTGTCTGGATTGGGCCGCGAAATTAACGGGCCTGAACAATGTCCCAGCTTTAATCGCGGCTGCTCAACAGGCTTATGAAAGTGCCGAGCCAGTTTGGTTTCTGCCTTATCTTTCCGGCGAGCGTACACCACACAATAATCCCCAGGCGAAGGGGGTTTTCTTTGGTTTGACTCATCAACATGGCCCCAATGAACTGGCGCGAGCAGTGCTGGAAGGCGTGGGTTATGCGCTGGCAGATGGCATGGATGTCGTGCATGCCTGCGGCATTAAACCGCAAAGTGTTACGTTGATTGGTGGCGGGGCGCGTAGTGAGTACTGGCGTCAGATGCTGGCGGATATCAGCGGTCAGCAGCTCGATTACCGCACAGGGGGAGATGTGGGGCCAGCACTGGGTGCAGCAAGGCTGGCGCAGATTGCGACGAATCCAGAGAAATCGTTCATTGAATTGTTGCCACAACTGCCGCTAGAGCAGTCGCATTTACCAGATGCGCATCGTTATGCCACTTATCAGCCACGACGTGAAACGTTCCGTCGCCTCTATCAGCAACTTCTGCCATTAATGGCGTAAACGTTATCCCCTGCCTGACCGGGTGGGGGATAATTCACATCTATATATATCAGTAATTAATTAATATTTAGTATGAATTTATTCTGAAATCATTTGTTAATGGCATTTTTCAGTTTTGTCTTTCGTTGGTTACTCGTAATGTATCGCTGGTAGATATGGAGATCGTTATGAAAACCTCAAAGACTGTGGCAAAACTATTATTTGTTGTCGGGGCGCTGGTTTATCTGCTTGGGCTATGGATCTCATGCCCATTGTTAAGTGGAAAAGGCTATTTTCTTGGCGTGTTAATGACGGCAACTTTTAGCAACTATGCATATCTTCGCGCAGAAAAACTCGGGCAACTGGATGATTTTTTTATTCACATCTGCCAGTTAGTTGCGTTAATCACTATCGGTCTCTTGTTTATCGGTGTTTTAAACGCACCTATCAATGCTTATGAAATGGTGATCTACCCTATCGCCTTTTTTGTCTGCTTGTTTGGTCAAATGCGTTTGTTTCGCCCGGCATGAGCAACATAAAGCTCTTACACATTCAGGAATGAAAGGAATACTGTGATGGACAACAAAATATCAACCTATTCTCCGGCATTTAGTATTGTGTCATGGATAGCTCTTGTTGGTGGTATCGTTACCTATCTGTTAGGGCTATGGAATGCAGAGATGCAGTTAAATGAAAAAGGATATTATTTTGCCGTGCTGGTGCTAGGACTGTTTTCTGCGGCATCTTATCAAAAGACCGTTCGGGACAAGTATGAAGGCATACCGACCACCTCCATTTATTATATGACCTGCCTGACTGTCTTTATTATCTCTGTTGCGTTACTGATGGTAGGTCTGTGGAATGCGACGTTATTACTCAGCGAGAAAGGTTTTTATGGACTGGCTTTCTTCTTAAGCTTGTTTGGTGCAGTAGCGGTGCAGAAGAATATTCGTGATGCCGGAATAAACCCACCAAAAGAAACACAGGTTACCCAGGAAGAATACAGCGAATAATTCACGTAAGCCCGGTCAGTCCAATGTGACCGGGCTTTTATTTAACTCACTAGTCTGTTTCTGTCGATTCGTTGTACCAGCACAGAAAGTAACAAACTCGCTGCCAACGTCGCGCAAAAGATCCAAATAATATCCAGTATTGGCCAGTTTTTAAGCTCAATCCCCCGGGTGCGCAGCGCATGGATAATCAATGCATGGAACCCGTATATACCTAAAGAATGGCGTGATATCAGCCCAAGCCCGGGAACAGTGTGTGTATCCAGCGTGTTTTTAACCAGAGTCAATAGTGCGATTGCGCAGATAAAAACCATCGGCCCACAGTAAAGATACCAGGTATCGGCAAAATTTCCGCGCCACTGCAATTCATATAATGTCCCGCGAGAGATAATAAAAACCCCCGTCGCAAACAGTGCGGCGCACACCCACGACAGTGCTTTATGCTGTGTGTCCATCATCCCTATAGCGCGGCCCAACATGCCATACAGGATGTAGTAAAAAGTATCGCCATTGATATATAAGTTAATTGGCAGCCATTCAAAACCGTCAATTTTCTGCGGCACTGTGTTTGGGTTAGCGATAATACCAATCACCACCATTAGTACCAGCAACATTTTTCCGCCGACGTTCTTCACCTGAATCAGCGGTGAAACCAGATAAATCACCGCAATCGCGAAGAAAAACCATAAGTGGTAAAACACTGGCTTTTGCAGCAGGTTTTTCAGCGCTAACTCCACATTGATGGAGGTAAACAGCGCAATGTAGAGCAGTGCGATTGCGCTATAAAAAAGCAGACATAAGCCGATACGTAAGAAATGGCGCGGCTGGGCGCTGCGTTCGCCAAAAAAGAGATAGCCGGAAATCATGAAAAATAGCGGCACGCTGACACGAGAGGCAGAATTCAGAACATTGGCGATATCCCAGGTGACGAGGCTAACACTATGAGCATTGGTCACATACCAGGTAGTGGTGTGAATCATCACCACCATTAAACATGCTATCCCTCGCAGGTTATCAATCCAGTAAATTTTGGGCTGCATCTGTGTCTCTGTATCTGGTTAAAAAAAGTCTGACCGATAAATCATTCGGTTGGCGCACTGGAATAATCTGAGTTTTATCACTACAGCTTATAGAGGCTTAAGGAAATTCGTAAGATATCAGCCACTATACCGATATAAATAATAAGACTCACCTGCAAACCAGACGGTAATTTAATGATGATGAACTCTTTCTTTCCGGCAATGGCGCTTATGGTGCTTATGGCGCTAGTGGGTTGTTCTACACCGCCACCCGTGCAGAAAGCACAACGGGTAAAGGTTGATCCTCTGCGTTCGTTGAATATGGAAGCGTTATGCAAGGATCAGGCGGCAAAACGTTATAACACCGGCGAGCAAAAAATCGACGTCACCGCCTTCGAACAGTTCCAGGGAAGCTACGAAATGCGTGGTTATACCTTCCGGAAAGAGCAGTTTGTCTGTTCTTTTGACGCGGATGGCCATTTTTTGCATCTTTCCATGCGTTAAGCCCTGCTTTTTCCCGTTTCGTACTGTATATCTTCCATCCAGCGGGTATACTGATCCCTTCCTTTAAATCCACACGTATCCAGCACGAAATAATATGCAAAAGTTTGATACCAGGACCTTCCAGGGCTTGATCCTGACCTTACAGGATTACTGGGCTCGCCAGGGCTGCACCATTGTTCAACCATTGGACATGGAAGTCGGCGCGGGAACCTCTCACCCAATGACCTGTCTGCGCGCGCTGGGGCCAGAACCGATGGCGGCTGCTTATGTTCAGCCTTCTCGTCGCCCGACCGATGGTCGCTACGGCGAAAACCCCAACCGTTTACAGCACTACTATCAGTTCCAGGTGGTCATTAAGCCATCGCCGGACAATATTCAGGAGCTGTACCTTGGTTCTCTGAAAGAGCTGGGCATGGACCCGACTATCCACGATATCCGTTTCGTGGAAGATAACTGGGAAAACCCGACTTTGGGTGCCTGGGGGCTGGGCTGGGAAGTGTGGCTGAACGGCATGGAAGTGACGCAGTTCACTTACTTCCAGCAGGTTGGTGGTCTGGAGTGTAAACCGGTTACCGGCGAGATCACCTACGGTCTGGAACGTCTGGCAATGTACATTCAGGGCGTAGACAGCGTTTACGACCTGGTCTGGAGCGACGGCCCGCTGGGTAAAACCACCTACGGCGACGTGTTCCATCAGAACGAAGTGGAGCAGTCCACTTACAACTTCGAATACGCGGATGTGGACTTCCTGTTCACCTGCTTCGAGCAATACGAGAAAGAAGCGCAGCAGCTGCTGGCGCTGGAAAATCCGCTGCCGCTGCCAGCCTACGAGCGTATTCTGAAAGCCGCCCACAGCTTCAACCTGCTGGATGCGCGTAAAGCCATCTCCGTCACTGAGCGTCAGCGCTATATTCTGCGCATTCGCACCCTGACCAAAGCAGTGGCAGAAGCATACTACGCTTCCCGTGAAGCCCTCGGCTTCCCGATGTGCAACAAAGATAAGTAAGAGGCGGCTATGTCTGAGAAAACTTTTCTGGTGGAAATCGGCACTGAAGAGCTGCCACCAAAAGCACTGCGCAGCCTGGCTGAGTCCTTTGCTGCGAACTTTACTGCGGAGCTGGATAACGCTGGCCTCGCACATGGCACCGTTCAATGGTTTGCTGCTCCGCGTCGTCTGGCGCTGAAAGTAGCTAACCTGGCGGAAGCACAACCGGATCGTGAAATCGAAAAACGCGGCCCGGCGATTGCCCAGGCGTTCGACGCTGAAGGCAAACCGAGCAAAGCGGCAGAAGGCTGGGCGCGTGGTTGCGGTATTACCGTTGACCAGGCTGAGCGTCTGACTACCGATAAAGGCGAATGGCTGCTGTATCGCGCCCACGTGAAGGGCGAAAGCACTGAAGCACTGTTGCCGAATATGGTCGCCACTTCGCTGGCGAAGCTGCCGATCCCGAAACTGATGCGTTGGGGCGCAAGCGACGTGCACTTCGTGCGTCCGGTTCACACCGTGACCCTGCTGCTGGGCGACAAAGTTATTCCGGCTACCATTCTGGGCATTCAG
Organism: Escherichia sp. 94.0001; assembly: GCF_013369155.2. NCBI lineage: Bacteria > Pseudomonadati > Pseudomonadota > Gammaproteobacteria > Enterobacterales > Enterobacteriaceae > Escherichia > Escherichia sp. 94.0001. Next base: position 47,564 of record NZ_JABWMS020000020.1, read on the forward strand.
TCCGATCGCGTGATTCGCGGCCATCGTTTTATGGGCGAGCCGGAATTTACTATCGACAATGCCGATCAGTATCCGGAAATTCTGCGTGAGCGCGGGAAAGTTATCGCCGATTACGAAGAACGTAAGGCGAAGATTAAAGCCGATGCCGAAGAAGCGGCGCGTAAGATTGGCGGTAACGCTGACTTAAGCGAAAGCCTGTTGGAAGAAGTCGCTTCGCTGGTGGAATGGCCGGTTGTGCTGACCGCAAAATTCGAAGAGAAATTCCTCGCGGTGCCGTCTGAAGCGCTGGTTTACACCATGAAAGGTGACCAGAAATACTTCCCGGTGTATGCGAACGACGGCAAACTGCTGCCGAACTTTATCTTCGTTGCCAATATCGAATCGAAAGATCCGCAGCAAATTATTTCCGGTAATGAAAAAGTCGTTCGCCCACGTCTGGCGGATGCCGAGTTCTTCTTCAACACCGACCGTAAAAAACGGCTGGAAGATAACCTGCCGCGCCTGCAAACCGTGTTGTTCCAGCAACAGCTGGGTACACTGCGCGACAAAACTGACCGCATCCAGGCGCTGGCTGGCTGGATTGCTGAACAGATTGGCGCTGACGTTAACCACGCAACCCGTGCGGGCCTGCTGTCCAAGTGCGACCTGATGACCAACATGGTCTTCGAGTTCACCGACACCCAGGGCGTTATGGGGATGCACTACGCGCGTCACGATGGCGAAGCGGAAGATGTTGCCGTGGCGCTGAACGAGCAGTATCAGCCGCGCTTTGCCGGTGATGACCTGCCGTCTAACCCGGTAGCCTGTGCGCTGGCGATAGCTGACAAGATGGATACTCTGGCGGGTATCTTCGGTATCGGCCAGCATCCGAAAGGCGACAAAGACCCGTTTGCGTTGCGTCGTGCCGCACTTGGCGTGCTGCGTATTATCGTTGAGAAGAACCTCAATCTTGACCTGCAAACCCTGACCGAAGAAGCAGTGCGTCTGTATGGCGATAAGCTGACTAATGCCAACGTGGTTGATGATGTTATCGACTTTATGCTCGGTCGCTTCCGCGCCTGGTATCAGGACGAAGGTTACACCGTTGACACCATCCAGGCGGTACTGGCGCGTCGTCCGACTCGTCCGGCTGATTTCGATGCCCGAATGAAAGCGGTATCGCACTTCCGTACCCTGGATGCAGCTGCAGCACTGGCGGCGGCGAACAAGCGTGTATCTAACATTCTGGCGAAATCTGACGAAGTGCTGAGCGACCGCGTGAATGCCTCTACTCTGAAAGAGCCGGAAGAAATTAAACTGGCGATGCAGGTTGTGGTGCTACGTGACAAGCTAGAGCCGTACTTTGCTGAAGGTCGTTACCAGGATGCGCTGGTCGAACTGGCTGAGCTGCGTGAACCGGTTGATGCCTTCTTCGATAAAGTGATGGTCATGGTTGATGACAAAGAATTGCGAATCAACCGTCTTACCATGCTGGAGAAACTGCGCGAATTATTCCTGCGAGTTGCGGATATTTCGCTGTTGCAGTAATAACGTCGTTATTAAAAAGCCTGCCATCTGGCAGGCTTTTTTATCGCTAAATAATAGAGCAACCTTTAATAATCTTCTGATGAATAAAGATTGTCTCATATATTAATTTTATGAGATTTTTTTAGGATTATATCAAGGAGAAGAAACGAACTTATTAAGCTAGAATAGCTGCGGGTGCTTGAGACTGTTTGTCTCAGGTATTCACCGAAAGGCAGACAGAGAAAAGCCCCACCTGACTATAAATCAAAGTGAGGCTACCCTATGCCTGAACACCATAAGGTTAGCCTCTTACTCGTTGGAAATCAACACAGGAGGCTGGGAATGCCGCAGAAATATAGATTACTTTCTTTAATAGTGATTTGTTGCACGCTTTTATTTTTCACCTGGATGATAAGAGATTCACTGTGTGAATTGCATATTAAACAGGGGAGTTATGAGCTGGCGGCATTTTTAGCCTGCAATTTGAAAGAGTAAGAGTCTTCGGCGGGAAGTTATTCCCGCCTTTCTTACGGCGTTGCGCATTCTCATTGCACCCAAATTTATTCTTCACAAAAATAATAATAGATTTTATTACGCGAACGATTATTTATTTCCTGAATAAACAAATAAAAAAATCCCCGCCATTTGGCAGGGATCTTAGATTCTGTGCTTTTAAGCAGAGATTACAGGCTGGTTACGTTACCAGCTGCCGGGCCTTTAGCGCCGCTTTCGATGGTGAAGGACACTTTCTGACCTTCGTCCAGAGATTTGTAACCATCGTTCTGGATAGCAGAGAAGTGTACGAACACGTCTTTAGAGCCATCGTCAGGAGTGATGAAGCCGAAGCCTTTGTCAGCGTTGAACCATTTTACGATACCAGTCATTTTACCGGACATAGTGTATTACCTTTAATAATTTAAATGTGCCTTTCGGCGATATGGCGTGCTTTACAGATTTTGAAGCGTTAAAGGAAATGCACTACGAGGGGTATCAACGATAACTCTTGAAGGGACTTGCCTTACTACACTGCTTTAATGGTCTGTACGTCAAACCGTTGATGTGCATTAAGCCACGCATTGGCGGGTGATGCAACAATTATTTTTCATATTTATGATTAATCGGTTGGAAAACGGTCCTGTCATCAGGACCGTAAACAGAAATAAAGTGGATAAAAGTCTATTCCATCAACTGCTTACTTAACGCTGGGTTAGCTTGAATCAGACGCATCAATTTTAGTTCGGCACTTGAAGGCTTAACGCGTCGGGATTCCCATTCCTTTACCATGGCGACGGAAACGCCCAAAACCCGAGCGAAATCATCGATTTTTAACCCCGTACCTTTACGTAACTGCTCAATCTCGGTACAGGACGTTGTTCTGTGCGTCAGAGTAATCTTCTGCGTTTCATCTTTAAAAACAATCTGTTCCAGGCTGCTCAACAGCTCATGCATTGGATCTTTATATTCCATTGAAAACTCCTCAAATCACACTGCGGGATCGTGAATTGCATCGAAGCTCATTAAGAATAGTCGGGAAAAACAGACACAGCGGGGTGTAGTCAGGGCATGCTCTGGCTATGATTCGATTCAGCCAGTCATTTAGCGTGACTTATAGCCACCTAACGATCTGATAAATGCCGATATATCTCTTACCACTCCCGGTTTGTAAAGATTTCGAAAATCTAACGTTCTGAGAAGGCGTAAATCTCTGGCTACAAAAAAAGCAACGGCACTATCATTTTTTAACAATGAAACAACAAATTAACCTTGTTTCGTTTTCTCCATGATTTTACCAGGAAGATTACGTAGAAAGGGTATCCTGCAAGCCTGTCCTGGACTATCCTTGTCACGTCAGACACGCGTGTGTCGTTGTGCGCTTTTTTTGGGTGAAAGGAGTAAGAAAATGGCGACAGGAAAGTCCTGCTCTCGCTGGTTTGCGCCTCTTGCGGCGTTATTAATGGTAGTTAGCCTGAGTGGGTGTTTTGATAAAGAAGGCGATCAGCGTAAAGCGTTTATCGACTTCCTGCAGAATACAGTGATGCGTAGCGGTGAACGTCTACCAACCCTGACTGCCGATCAGAAAAAACAGTTTGGTCCTTTTGTCTCTGATTACGCGATTCTGTATGGTTATTCTCAGCAGGTGAATCAGGCGATGGATTCCGGTCTGCGCCCGGTTGTAGACAGCGTTAACGCAATTCGCGTACCGCAGGATTACGTTACGCAAAGCGGCCCATTGCGTGAAATGAACGGTTCTCTGGGTGTGCTGGCGCAACAGCTGCAAAATGCGAAGTTGCAGGCCGATGCTGCGCACTCTGCGCTAAAACAGAGCGATGACCTGAAACCGGTCTTTGATCAGGCATTCACCAAAGTGGTAACGACGCCAGCTGATGCTTTGCAACCGTTGATTCCGGCGGCACAAACTTTCACGCAACAACTGGTGATGGTTGGAGACTACATTGCTCAGCAAGGTACTCAGGTGAGCTTTGTCGCAAATGGCATCCAGTTCCCGACTTCGCAGCAGGCAAGTGAATATAACAAACTGATTGCGCCATTACCGGCACAGCATCAGGCGTTTAATCAGGCCTGGACTACAGCAGTTACTGCAACCCAATAAAGAGTAAAAGCCCGGGCGATTATCGGGCTTTACTCCACGCAGTCGCGGCTTAGTCCGCGACGTGCGGATTTACACAGTTCTTCTCAACCTTTCCTTGTAACGCATCAATCAAGTTATCCACGGCACAGGCAGCCATGCCATAACGCGTCTCATGGGTGGCAGAACCAATATGCGGTATGGCGACGACGTTGGCCATTGAGAGCAACGGCGAATCTACGGACAGTGGCTCTTGTTCGAAGACATCCAGCCCGGCGGCGTGAATTTCCCCTTTCTGCAATGCAGCAATCAGTGCATTTTCATCAACCACCGGGCCACGTCCGGCATTAATGAAAATGGCGGAGGATTTCATTTTGGCGAATTGTTCTGCGCCAAACAGATGATGCGTCTCATCCGTTAACGGCAGGATCAGGCAAACGAAATCTGACTCTTGTAACAGAGTATCCAAATCGCAGTAGCGGGCGTTGAAGCGTTCTTCTGCTTCTTTATGGTGGCGACGCGCGTTATAGAGGATGGGCATGTTGAAGCCAAAGTGCGCGCGCTGTGCCAGCGCCATGCCGATCCGTCCCATCCCGACAATGCCCAGTGTTTTATGGTGAACGTCAGTGCCGTACCAGTCCGGGCCTATGCTCGCGGTCCATTCGCCTGCTTTTACCCGTTCTGCTACCTCCACAACCCGACGAGCGGTAGACAACACCAGCGCCATCAGCGTATCGGCGACGGTTTCCGTTAATACGGTTGGCGTGTGCATCAGCAGGATTTTTCGAGCATTAAGGGCATCGACATCAAAATTGTCATAGCCTACGGAGATCGTTGAAGTGGCCCGCAGTTTTGGCATTTTTTCCAGTAATGCGGCGTCAACGTTTTCATTTGAACCCAGCAAGCCTTCGGCGTCGGCAAAAATTGCTGCATTTTGTTCGACGGTTTGTGGGCTGAGGTTTGCCACCTGATGAACGGTGAAATGCTCTTGCAGGCGTTGCAGTAAATCATCAGGTAAGGCTTTGTAGAGGATAACGGACGGCTTCATTCTTCTCTCCATTCACTGATAAGGCGATCACCTTAGCCTGAAATATGATGAAGGAAAACTGAAGAATGCCAGGTGATTTTTGCATCACCTGGCATGAAAGGGATTACAGCGGGCTTAAGGTAATTTCTACACGGCGGTTTTGCGCCTTACCTTCTGCGGTGCTGTTGCTGGCGATAGGGTTAGCCGGGCCAAGACCCTGGGTACGGATGCGGCTGGCGTCCACGCCCTGGGTGATCAACGCGCTGGCAACGGAATCCGCACGCTGCTGGGAGAGACGCATGTTCAGGTCGTGACCCCCAGTGCTGTCGGTATAGCCAATCACGTTAACCGCCGTTTTCGGGTACTCTTTCAGCACCATTGCAACACCAGTCAGGGTGTTAGCGCCCGCTGGTTTTAGGGTCGCGCTGCTGCTGTCGAAGGTCACATTGTTTGGCATATTGAGGATAATGTTATCCCCGCTGCGGGTTACGCTAACACCAGTGCCGCGCATTTTGTCACGCAGCTTCGCTTCCTGCACATCCATGTAATAACCAACGCCGCCGCCCAGAGCTGCGCCTGCTGCTGCACCAATCAGCGCGCCTTTACCGCGATCTTTCTTCGAAGAAGAGAGCGCACCAATACCCGCGCCAACGAGAGAGCCCAGACCTGCGCCGATAGCAGATTTACCTGCTTCGCGTTCGCCAGTGTAAGGGTTAGTTGTGCAGCCAGATACCGCCAGAGCGCCACTCACTACGGCGGCAATAAGATAAACACGTTTCTTCATTGTTAATCCTTAATAACCTTTTTATTCTTTGCCACGGGTTCCGTGGCGGGAGATTATGCCGCGTGAACATGAAGATTATTCCTGGGAATACTCGGAAATTTGTAAGTAATATTTAACTGATCAATACATTTAACCTTTCAGGAGCCTTCGGTTTGGCCAACTCATCCTCACGATATTCCGTTCTGACTGCCGCCCACTGGGGGCCCATGCTGGTTGAAACCGACGGCGAAACCGTGCTTAGCTCGCGTGGCGCGTTAGCCACAGGAATGGAAAACTCCTTGCAGAGCGCGGTTCGCGACCAGGTTCACAGTAATACGCGGGTACGATTTCCAATGGTGCGCAAAGGCTTTCTTGCGTCACCGGAAAACCCGCAAGGCATTCGCGGGCAGGATGAATTTGTTCGTGTGAGTTGGGATGAGGCGCTGGAGCTTATTCACCAACAACATAAACGTATTCGTGAGGCTTATGGTCCGGCATCGATTTTTGCTGGTTCCTACGGCTGGCGTTCAAACGGCGTGCTGCATAAGGCCTCGACATTATTACAACGCTATATGGCGCTGGCAGGCGGTTATACCGGGCATCTGGGGGATTATTCGACCGGTGCAGCACAGGCGATCATGCCGTATGTCGTGGGGGGCAGCGAAGTTTATCAACAGCAAACCAGTTGGCCGCTGGTGCTGGAACATAGCGATGTCGTGGTGTTGTGGAGCGCTAACCCTCTCAATACGCTGAAAATTGCGTGGAATGCATCCGATGAGCAGGGGCTTTCTTACTTTTCCGCACTGCTTGACAGCGGGAAAAAGCTGATCTGCATTGATCCAATGCGATCGGAAACCGTCGATTTCTTTGGCGATAAAATGGAGTGGGTGGCACCGCACATGGGCACCGATGTTGCGCTGATGCTGGGGATCGCCCATACGCTGGTGGAAAATGGCTGGCACGACGAAGCGTTTCTGGCGCGTTGCACCACAGGTTATGACGTCTTCGCCTCTTATTTGCTGGGCGAGAGTGACGGAATAGCGAAAAATGCCGAATGGGCGGCAGAAATTTGTGGGATTAACGCAGAGAAAATCCGCGAAATGGCGGCTATTTTTCATCAAAATACCACCATGCTGATGGCTGGCTGGGGAATGCAGCGCCAGCAGTTTGGTGAGCAAAAACACTGGATGATCGTCACCCTGGCAGCAATGTTAGGGCAAATCGGCACGCCTGGCGGGGGCTTTGGTCTTTCTTACCATTTTGCCAATGGTGGTAACCCTACGCGCCGCGCTGCGGTGCTTTCATCTATGCAGGGCAGCTTGCCAGGTGGCACCGATGCGGTAGATAAAATCCCTGTAGCCCGTATTGTTGAAGCTCTGGAAAACCCTGGCGGTGCATACCAACACAATGGCATGAACCGTCACTTCCCGGATATTCGTTTTATCTGGTGGGCGGGCGGCGCCAACTTTACTCATCATCAGGATACCAATCGTCTGATTCGTGCCTGGCAAAAACCGGAGCTGGTGGTGATCTCCGAATGCTTTTGGACGGCAGCGGCGAAACACGCCGATATCGTCCTCCCTGCAACCACCTCGTTTGAGCGTAATGACCTCACCATGACCGGCGATTACAGTAATCAGCATCTGGTGCCGATGAAGCAAGTGGTGCCTCCACGTTATGAAGCGCGTAATGATTTTGATGTCTTTGCCGAGTTGAGTGAACGTTGGGAGAAGGGCGGCTATGCGCGGTTTACGGAAGGAAAAAGTGAGCTGCAATGGCTGGAAACGTTTTATAACGTTGCACGGCAGCGCGGGGCAAGCCAGCAGGTTGAATTGCCGCCATTTGCTGAGTTCTGGGAAGCCAACCAGTTAATTGAGATGCCGGAAAACCCGGACAGCGAGCGGTTTATTCGCTTCGCCGATTTTCGCCGCGATCCGCAGGCGCATCCATTAAAAACCGCCAGCGGCAAGATTGAAATCTTCTCGCAGCGTATTGCCGATTACGCTTATCCGGATTGCCCTGGGCATCCAATGTGGCTGGAGCCGGACGAATGGCAGGGCAATGCCGAACCGGAACAGTTGCAGGTACTTTCTGCTCATCCGGCACATCGTCTGCACAGCCAGCTGAATTACAGTTCTCTGCGCGAATTGTACGCGGTGGCAAATCGTGAGCCTGTCACCATTCATCCTGACGATGCCCAGGCGCGCGGCATACAAGATGGCGATATTGTTCGGTTGTGGAACGCACGCGGGCAAATTCTTGCCGGAGCGGTCATTAGCGAGGGAATTAAACCTGGCGTGATTTGCATTCATGAAGGGGCATGGCCGGATCTGGATTTAACCGCTGACGGTATTTGTAAAAACGGCGCGGTGAACGTTCTGACCAAAGATCTCCCCAGCTCGCGGCTGGGGAATGGCTGTGCGGGTAATACGGCGCTGGCATGGCTGGAAAAATACAACGGTCCGGAACTGACACTTACAGCGTTTGAACCACCGGCCAGCTCATAATCCAGGTGGGTAGTTGGGTTTCATCCTGCCATGCGCAGTCGACAATGTGAAAACCCTGCGCATGGTAAAAATCTATCGCCGGTTGATTTTTTTGATAAACCTCCAGCATCAGATGGGGATGGCGCTGCTGCACATACTGCATTAGCGCCTTACCAATACCGCGTCTGACGGCCTTCGGTGCGACAAACATCGCTGCCAGAAATCGGCCTTCCATAATGCTGACAAAACCGAGAAGCTTACCGTCTTCTTCCCAGACCCAGTTTTGCGCGTTGGCAAGATAGGCATCCCGCACCAGCGGAATGCAATCACGCCAGTAATTCGCTTTTATAAAGGGATGCCCCCAGGTTGTACTTTCCAGCCACAGTTCGAGGATCGCGGGGAGTTCTGAACGTTGCGCTTCCCGAATCATTCTTTATTCCCCGGATAGCAACAGCAGCCAACCACATGATCATTCACCAGCCCACATGCCTGCATAAAGGAGTAACAGATTGTGGTACCAACAAACTTAAAACCACGCTTTTTCATGGCTTTAGATAGAGCGTCGGAGGCGGGCGTAGATGTAGGGATTTCGCTCAACGTTGTGGCTTGTGTCACCTGTGGTTGATGATTGACAAACGACCAAACAAAGTCGGCAAAGGGTTCGCCATTCTGTTCCATTTGCAGGTACGCTCGCGCATTGCCAATAATTGCCTGAATTTTCCCGCGATGTCGGATAATCCCGGCGTCCTGTACCAGTCTTTCGACGTCCTCTTCCTGCATTGCTGCGACTTTCACCGGATCGAACTGATGAAAGCAGGCGCGATAGTTTTCGCGTTTTTTGAGGACGGTGATCCACGATAACCCTGCTTGTTGCCCTTCAAGGCAGATCATTTCGAACAGTTTTTTACTGTCAGTTTCAGGCACGCCCCACTCATTATCATGGTAGGCAATATAAAGCGGGTCCTGACTCACCCAGCCGCAACGTTCCATACTTTCCCTCGCTATGTACCCGATCGTAAAAATTTCAGCCGCTTTTCTTGACGCATCGGTGAAAAAGTCAATATTTAATACAGGGCTACTATGCCCGATATCCTTCATACAATGACAATAATATTGCCGAATTCGGCTCTTCTCTGGAGTCGTGTTAATGATCATAAAAAAAAGTGGTGGTCGCTGGCAGTTAAGCCTGCTGGCGAGCGTGGTAATCAGTGCCTTTTTTCTCAACACAGCTTACGCCTGGCAACAAGAATATATCGTTGATACGCAACCCGGACATTCCACAGAGCGCTACACCTGGGATAGCGATCATCAACCTGATTACAACGATATTCTGTCGCAACGTATTCAAAGTAGCCAAAGGGCGCTGGGACTGGAAGTCAATCTGGCGGAAGAAACCCCTGTGGATGTGACCAGCAGTATGAGTATGGGCTGGAATTTTCCTTTATATGAACAGGTTACAACCGGCCCGGTCGCGGCATTACATTACGATGGTACAACCACCTCGATGTATAACGAGTTTGGCGACAGTACTACTACACTGACCGATCCGTTATGGCATGCCAGCGTGAGTACCTTAGGCTGGCGTGTTGACTCCCGGCTTGGCGATCTCCGGCCCTGGGCGCAAATCAGCTATAACCAGCAATTTGGCGAGAATATCTGGAAGGCGCAATCAGGCTTAAGCCGGATGACGGCGACAAACCAGAACGGCAACTGGCTGGATGTCACGGTAGGTGCTGATATGTTGCTCAATCAAAATATTGCCGCCTACGCTGCGTTATCTCAGGCAGAAAATACCACGAACAATAATGACTATCTGTATACGATGGGGGTTAGTGCCAGATTTTAACGTTATAGAAACAATTGAAACCCATAAATAACAACTAATGTGGCGATAGTGGGGACTAACTTACTAAATAATAAATTTGGTGAATAATTGTCGAGTCATTCATTCCTGAACTAATGCATTTCATTCCGTTCTGATGGCATTTCATGCCGTTTTTCCCCAGGCATAAAGTGCACTTCGTTATGGTTGTCAGCAGAGATTTTTCCTTTTTATTACTGCAGGAATACTGCCATGACACCTTCAAATTATCAGCGTACTCGCTGGCTGACACTCATCGGTACTATCATTACCCAGTTTGCCCTGGGGTCGGTTTATACCTGGAGTCTGTTTAACGGCGCGCTTTCTGCCAAGCTGGGGGCTCCGGTAAGCCAGGTTGCTTTCTCTTTCGGCTTGTTAAGTCTGGGGCTGGCAATTTCGTCTTCTGTTGCGGGCAAATTGCAAGAACGTTTTGGTGTTAAACGCGTCACTATGGCTTCCGGCATTTTGCTGGGATTAGGTTTCTTCCTGACAGCACATTCCAACAACCTGATGATGCTGTGGTTAAGCGCCGGTGTGTTGGTTGGTCTGGCGGATGGTGCGGGTTACCTGTTGACGCTCTCTAACTGCGTGAAGTGGTTCCCGGAGCGTAAGGGACTCATCTCTGCTTTCGCTATTGGTTCTTATGGACTTGGTAGTCTGGGTTTCAAATTTATCGATACGCAACTGTTGGAAACGGTCGGTCTGGAAAAAACCTTTGTTATTTGGGGCGCGATTGTACTGGTGATGATTATCTTTGGCGCAACGTTAATGAAAGATGCGCCGAAACAGGAAGTGAAAACCAGCAATGGTGTGGTGGAGAAGGATTACACGCTGGCAGAGTCGATGCGTAAACCGCAGTACTGGATGTTAGCAGTTATGTTCCTGACTGCCTGCATGAGTGGCCTGTATGTGATTGGCGTGGCGAAAGATATCGCTCAAAGTCTGGCGCATCTTGATGCAATTTCCGCAGCCAATGCTGTGACGGTTATTTCCATCGCCAACCTTTCTGGTCGTCTGGTGCTGGGCATTCTGTCTGACAAAATCGCCCGTATCCGTGTTATCACCATTGGTCAGGTCATTTCGCTGGTGGGCATGGCGGCCCTGCTGTTTGCACCATTGAATGCAGTGACGTTCTTTGCAGCGATTGCCTGCGTGGCATTTAACTTCGGCGGCACTATCACTGTGTTCCCGTCACTGGTCAGTGAGTTCTTCGGCCTAAATAATCTGGCAAAAAACTACGGTGTGATTTACCTCGGTTTCGGAATCGGCAGCATTTGTGGTTCGATTATCGCTTCACTGTTTGGCGGATTCTATGTGACTTTCTACGTGATTTTCGCCCTGCTGATTCTGTCACTGGCGCTTTCTACGACGATTCGCCAGCCAGAGCAGAAAATGTTGCGTGAGGCGCATGGCTCCCTTTAATGACCTGCCGCGAGCTACTGGGCTTTAGCCTTAGTGTGAATCAAACGCTTCAACGCAATGTATAAACAATGACGCGTAAAATTTGGGCCAGTGAACTGGCCCTTTTTACTGCTTTTTGTAACGCTAAAGTCTCTTTTCAAACTTGCATTTTTGTAAATTTGTGCTTCATGCACACTCTTTCCCCACACTTTTTCCCTTTGCTGTGGTCTACTTATTCGCGCGTGTAGATTTTACTTATCTGACTACCTCCGCACTTTTCCCCTGCCGGGCCTGAAAAGCCACTAAGCAGGGTGTTATCACCTGTTTGTCCAGGGTTTGTTTGCATGAGATACATCAAATCGATTACACAGCAGAAGCTGAGCTTTTTGCTTGCAATCTATATTGGCCTTTTTATGAATGGCGCGGTTTTTTACCGCCGCTTCGGCAGCTATGCGCACGATTTTACCGTCTGGAAAGGCGTTTCTGCTGTTGTTGAACTGGTCGCTACCGTACTGGTGACCTTCTTTTTACTGCGTCTGCTTTCGCTGTTTGGCCGCCGCAGCTGGCGAATTCTGGCATCGCTGGTGGTGCTCTTTTCTGCAGGTGCCAGCTATTACATGACTTTCCTTAATGTGGTCATTGGTTATGGCATCATCGCATCCGTCATGACCACCGATATCGATCTGTCAAAAGAAGTTGTTGGTCTGAACTTTATTCTCTGGTTAATCGCCGTAAGCGCATTACCTCTTATCCTTATCTGGAATAACCGCTGTCGCTACACCTTGCTCCGACAACTGCGAACCCCAGGGCAACGTATTCGGAGTCTGGCGGTCGTCGTACTGGCAGGTATTATGGTTTGGGCACCGATTCGTTTGCTGGATATCCAGCAGAAGAAAGTGGAGAGGGCGACAGGTGTTGATTTGCCGAGTTATGGTGGCGTTGTCGCGAACTCTTATCTGCCATCAAACTGGCTTTCGGCGTTAGGTCTTTATGCCTGGGCGCGGGTCGATGAATCTTCCGATAACAATTCTCTCCTTAACCCTGCGAAGAAGTTTACGTACCAGGCTCCACAAAACGTTGATGATACATATGTCGTTTTCATTATTGGTGAAACCACGCGCTGGGATCATATGGGCATTTTCGGCTATGAACGCAATACCACACCGAAACTGGCTCAGGAGAAAAATCTGGCGGCGTTTCGTGGCTATTCTTGTGACACGGCGACCAAACTTTCTCTGCGTTGCATGTTTGTGCGTCAGGGTGGAGCAGAAGATAATCCGCAGCGCACATTAAAAGAACAGAACATTTTCGCGGTATTGAAGCAGTTAGGATTCAGTTCTGATCTCTACGCTATGCAAAGCGAAATGTGGTTCTACAGCAACACGATGGCAGACAACATTGCTTATCGTGAGCAGATTGGTGCGGAACCGCGTAACCGCGGCAAGCCGGTAGATGATATGTTGCTGGTAGACGAAATGCAGCAATCGCTGGGGCGCAACCCGGATGGTAAGCATCTGATCATTCTGCATACCAAGGGGTCGCACTTTAACTACACCCAGCGTTACCCGCGCAGCTTTGCGCAGTGGAAGCCAGAATGTATTGGTGTTGATAGCGGCTGTACCAAAGCGCAGATGATCAACTCCTACGACAACTCGGTGACCTATGTGGATCACTTTATTTCCAGCGTGATTGATCAGGTTCGCGATAAGAAAGCGATTGTGTTCTACGCAGCTGACCACGGTGAGTCAATTAACGAACGCGAGCACCTGCACGGCACACCGCGTGAACTGGCACCGCCGGAGCAGTTCCGCGTACCGATGATGGTCTGGATGTCGGATAAATATCTGGAAAATCCAGCCAACGCGCAGGCATTTGCGCAGTTGAAAAAAGAAGCTGATATGAAAGTGCCACGCCGTCACGTAGAGCTGTACGACACCATCATGGGTTGTCTTGGCTATACTTCACCGGACGGTGGTATTAACGAAAACAACAACTGGTGTCACATCCCGCAGGCGAAAGAGGTCGTGGCTAACTAAGAGGCCTGCTGACTTTCTCGCCGATCAAAAGGCATTTTGCTATTAAGGGATTGACGAGGGCGTATCTGCGCAGTAAGATGCGCCCCGCATTCGGTGATTGGCGCAGCCTGGTAGCGCACTTCGTTCGGGACGAAGGGGTCGGAGGTTCGAATCCTCTATCACCGACCAAATTCGAAAAGCCTGCTCAGCGAGCAGGCTTTTTTGCATTTGAAGCCCACGAGGATGAGAACCTCCGGGGGCGGGGAGGTTCGACTCGAGCGAAGCGAGAGAACGTTGCGCCAGCAACGGCCCGCAGGGCGAGCCACGAAGTGGCGAGTAATCCTCTATCACCGACCAATTTAGAAAAACCAGCCTACGGGCTGGTTTTTTGCTTTCTGCGACCTGAAGAGGATAAGAACCTCCGGGGGCAGGGAGGTTCGACTCGAGCAAAGCGAGAGAACGCTGCGTCAGCAACGGCCCGCAGTGGCGAGTAATCCTCTGGCACCGACCAAAACGGCCCCGCATTCATTGTCGGATACAGCGTACCTGTCTTATCCGATCTAAACGGCAACACACCACATATTTCCCTGCCAAATTTGCGCCCCACATCTCACTATCCATTAACGGATTTGTGACAGAATCCATTGTCTTTTTTTATATTTGCTTAAATCTTTTTTTGCGTTACTTATGGCTGGCGCTGGCATTTTCCGCTGTGCGTTTTAGCGTTCATGGTATTAATCGCTCAGATATCCACCTTTTCCTCAGATTTTTTTCATCAAATGCATAAAACTTAATCACCAAATGTTGCTAAATATTAAGCTGATTGTTCTGGTTATGTTGGCGTAGCACAAATTTCTCTGCTGCAAATAGCTGTTTGAAGTTTTTTTAATCTTTGTTTGTGGATTCTCACCGTTGGTGTAAATCCCGGTTGGCTGTATTGACGTTTTCACATTCTGTTGACAGATTGTAGGTCACGAGGGGCATTTTATGGAGGATCCGCACTGTTACACTGATGTTAATTAGTACGGCATCCCCACCTCATAACGTTGACCCGACCGGGTAAAAAACAAAAAAGGTCAGGCAGCGACAACCCACTGCAAAGGGTTAAAACAACAAACATCACAATTGGAGCAGAATAATGCGTATTTCCTTGAAAAAGTCAGGGATGCTGAAGCTTGGTCTCAGCCTGGTGGCTATGACCGTCGCAGCAAGTGTTCAGGCTAAAACTCTGGTTTATTGCTCAGAAGGATCTCCTGAAGGGTTTAACCCGCAGCTGTTTACCTCCGGCACCACCTATGACGCCTCTTCCGTACCGCTTTATAACCGCCTGGTTGAATTTAAAATCGGCACCACTGAAGTGATTCCGGGCCTCGCTGAAAAGTGGGAAGTCAGCGAAGACGGTAAAACCTATACCTTCCATCTGCGTAAAGGTGTGAAGTGGCATAACAACAAAGAATTCAAACCGACGCGCGAACTGAATGCCGATGACGTGGTGTTCTCGTTCGATCGTCAGAAAAACGCACAAAACCCGTACCATAAAGTTTCTGGCGGCAGCTACGAATACTTCGAAGGTATGGGCTTGCCGGAGCTGATCAGCGAAGTGAAAAAGGTGGACGACAACACCGTTCAGTTCGTGCTGACTCGCCCGGAAGCGCCGTTCCTTGCTGACTTGGCAATGGACTTCGCCTCTATTCTGTCAAAAGAATATGCTGACGCGATGATGAAAGCCGGTACGCCGGAAAAACTGGACCTTAACCCAATCGGCACCGGTCCGTTCCAGTTACAGCAATATCAAAAAGATTCCCGTATTCGCTACAAAGCGTTTGATGGCTACTGGGGCACCAAACCACAGATCGATACGCTGGTCTTCTCTATTACCCCTGACGCTTCCGTGCGTTACGCTAAATTGCAGAAAAATGAATGCCAGGTGATGCCGTACCCGAACCCGGCAGATATCGCCCGCATGAAGCAGGATAAATCCATCAATCTGATGGAAATGCCGGGGCTGAACGTCGGCTATCTCTCGTATAACGTGCAGAAAAAACCACTCGATGACGTGAAAGTTCGCCAGGCTCTGACCTACGCGGTGAACAAAGACGCCATCATCAAAGCAGTTTATCAGGGCGCGGGCGTAGCAGCGAAAAACCTGATCCCACCAACCATGTGGGGCTATAACGACGACGTTCAGGACTACACCTACGATCCTGAAAAAGCGAAAGCCTTGCTGAAAGAAGCGGGCCTGGAAAAAGGCTTCTCCATCGACCTGTGGGCGATGCCGGTACAGCGTCCGTATAACCCGAACGCTCGCCGCATGGCGGAGATGATCCAGGCTGACTGGGCGAAAGTGGGCGTACAGGCCAAAATCGTTACGTATGAATGGGGTGAGTACCTCAAGCGTGCGAAAGATGGCGAGCACCAGACGGTAATGATGGGCTGGACTGGCGATAACGGGGATCCGGATAACTTCTTCGCTACCCTGTTCAGCTGCGCTGCCTCTGAACAAGGCTCCAACTACTCAAAATGGTGCTACAAACCGTTTGAAGATCTGATTCAACCGGCGCGTGCTACCGACGACCACAACAAGCGTGTTGAACTGTACAAACAAGCACAGGTCGTGATGCACGATCAGGCTCCGGCACTGATCATCGCTCACTCCACCGTGTTTGAACCGGTACGCAAAGAAGTTAAAGGCTATGTGGTTGATCCATTAGGCAAACATCACTTCGAAAACGTCTCTATCGAATAATTAAAAGCCATACAAGGTTGATGGCAAATGCAAAACTGCTGGATGCGCTCCGCTTATCAGGCCTACGAGAGTTCTGCAATGTATTGAGTTTGCACGATTTTGTAGGTCGGATAAGGCGTTCACGCCGCATCCGGCATGACCAAAGCGTACTTTGTCAACAATCTGCATACCCGGTGGTGCTGTGCCTTTAAGTGCAGCGCCATCCGGCAGCAATACTTAATTCCTTGTCCTATAAGGGCGGGAATTGATTTGTGAGCAATACAGACTCGCAGTTCCAGGCTGCGGGTCACTACAGAGAATCCGGGTTATGTTGCAGTTTATTCTCCGACGTTTGGGACTCGTCATCCCCACGTTTATCGGTATTACCCTTCTCACATTTGCCTTTGTCCACATGATCCCGGGCGATCCGGTGATGATCATGGCGGGTGAACGTGGGATCTCCCCAGAGCGTCACGCACAATTGCTGGCAGAACTCGGCTTGGATAAACCGATGTGGCAGCAGTATCTCCATTACATTTGGGGTGTAATGCACGGTGATTTAGGCATTTCGATGAAAAGCCGCATCCCGGTTTGGGAAGAGTTCGTGCCGCGCTTCCAGGCCACGCTGGAACTTGGCGTCTGTGCGATGATTTTTGCTACCGCGGTCGGTATTCCGGTTGGTGTGCTGGCTGCGGTTAAACGTGGTTCTATTTTCGATCATACAGCCGTTGGCCTGGCGCTGACCGGCTACTCGATGCCGATCTTCTGGTGGGGCATGATGCTGATCATGCTGGTTTCGGTGCACTGGAACCTGACGCCTGTCTCCGGTCGCGTGAGCGACATGGTGTTCCTCGATGATTCTAATCCGTTAACCGGTTTTATGCTGATCGACACCGCCATCTGGGGTGAAGACGGCAACTTTATTGATGCTGTCGCCCATATGATTTTGCCCGCCATTGTGCTGGGTACTATCCCGCTGGCGGTCATTGTACGTATGACGCGCTCCTCGATGCTGGAAGTGCTGGGTGAAGATTACATCCGCACCGCGCGCGCCAAAGGGCTGACCCGCCTTAGGGTGATTATCGTCCATGCGCTGCGTAACGCGATGCTGCCGGTAGTGACCGTTATCGGCCTCCAGGTGGGAACATTGCTGGCGGGGGCGATTCTGACCGAAACCATCTTCTCGTGGCCCGGTCTGGGGCGCTGGTTGATTGACGCACTGCAACGCCGCGACTATCCGGTGGTGCAGGGCGGCGTATTGCTGGTGGCGACGATGATTATCCTCGTCAACCTGCTGGTCGATCTGCTGTACGGCGTGGTGAACCCGCGTATTCGTCATAAGAAGTAAGGGGACATCATGTCACAGGTTACTGAAAATAAAGTGATTAGCGCACCGGTGCCGATGACCCCGTTACAGGAGTTCTGGCACTATTTTAAACGCAACAAAGGCGCGGTTGTCGGGCTGGTTTACGTCGTCATCGTGCTGTTTATCGCGATCTTTGCCAACTGGATTGCGCCGTATAACCCGGCGGAACAGTTCCGCGATGCACTGCTCGCCCCGCCAGCCTGGCAAGAAGGCGGCAGTATGGCGCACTTGCTGGGCACCGATGACGTAGGTCGTGATGTGCTGTCGCGGCTGATGTACGGCGCGCGCTTGTCGCTGCTGGTTGGCTGTCTGGTAGTGGTGTTGTCGCTGATTATGGGCGTTATTCTCGGCCTGATCGCCGGTTACTTTGGCGGTCTGGTTGATAACATCATCATGCGCGTGGTCGATATCATGCTGGCGCTGCCAAGTCTGCTGCTGGCACTTGTGCTGGTGGCGATTTTCGGCCCGTCGATTGGTAACGCCGCGCTGGCGCTGACCTTCGTTGCCTTGCCGCACTATGTCCGCTTAACCCGCGCCGCCGTGCTGGTGGAAGTTAACCGCGATTATGTTACCGCGTCTCGCGTGGCGGGTGCCGGGGCGATGCGTCAGATGTTTATTAACATCTTCCCGAACTGCCTTGCGCCGCTGATTGTTCAGGCGTCGCTCGGTTTCTCTAACGCCATTCTCGATATGGCTGCTCTTGGTTTCCTCGGCATGGGGGCACAGCCGCCAACGCCTGAGTGGGGCACCATGCTCTCCGACGTGTTGCAGTTCGCGCAAAGCGCCTGGTGGGTCGTGACCTTCCCTGGTCTGGCGATCCTGCTGACGGTGCTGGCATTTAACCTGATGGGTGACGGTCTGCGTGACGCGCTCGATCCCAAACTGAAGCAGTAAGAGGTTCGAGATGGCGTTATTAAATGTAGATAAATTATCGGTGCATTTCGGTGACGAAAGCGCACCGTTCCGCGCCGTAGACCGTATCAGCTACAGCGTAAAACAGGGCGAAGTGGTCGGGATTGTGGGTGAGTCCGGCTCTGGTAAGTCGGTCAGTTCACTGGCGATTATGGGGCTGATTGATTATCCGGGCCGCGTGATGGCAGAAAAGCTGGAGTTTAACGGCCAGGATTTGCAGCGTATCTCAGAAAAAGAGCGCCGCAACCTGGTGGGCGCCGAAGTGGCGATGATCTTCCAGGACCCGATGACCAGCCTCAACCCGTGTTACACCGTAGGTTTCCAGATTATGGAAGCAATTAAGGTACATCAGGGCGGTAATAAGAGCACTCGCCGTCAGCGGGCGATTGATCTGCTGAATCAGGTCGGTATTCCCGATCCGGCATCGCGTCTGGATGTTTACCCGCATCAGCTTTCTGGCGGCATGAGCCAGCGTGTGATGATCGCCATGGCGATTGCCTGTCGGCCAAAACTGCTGATTGCTGATGAGCCGACCACCGCGCTGGACGTGACCATTCAGGCACAAATCATCGAACTGCTGCTGGAGCTGCAGCAGAAAGAGAACATGGCGCTGGTGTTGATTACCCATGACCTGGCGCTGGTGGCGGAAGCGGCGCATAAAATCATCGTCATGTATGCAGGCCAGGTGGTGGAAACGGGCGATGCCCACGCCATCTTCCATGCACCGCGTCATCCGTATACTCAGGCATTGCTGCGCGCGCTGCCGGAATTTGCCCAGGACAAAGAACGTCTGGCGTCATTGCCTGGCGTCGTTCCTGGCAAATACGACCGTCCGAATGGCTGCCTGCTTAACCCGCGTTGTCCCTATGCCACTGACAGATGCCGCGCTGAAGAACCGGCGTTGAATATGCTCGCTGACGGGCGTCAGTCCAAATGCCACTACCCACTTGATGATGCCGGGAGGCCCACACTATGAGTACGCAAGAGGCCACCCTGCAACAACCGCTGTTGCAGGCTATCGACCTGAAAAAACATTATCCGGTGAAGAAAGGCATGTTCGCGCCGGAACGTCTGGTTAAAGCGCTGGACGGAGTTTCGTTCAACCTTGAACGTGGCAAAACGCTGGCGGTAGTGGGTGAATCTGGCTGCGGTAAATCGACCCTCGGTCGGCTGCTGACGATGATCGAAACACCTACCGGCGGCGAACTGTATTACCAGGGGCAGGATCTGCTCAAGCACGATCCGCAGGCGCAGAAGTTGCGTCGGCAGAAAATCCAGATCGTCTTCCAGAATCCCTATGGCTCGCTGAATCCGCGTAAAAAAGTCGGGCAAATTCTCGAAGAGCCGCTGCTGATCAACACAGGTTTAAGCAAAGAACAGCGTCGGGAAAAAGCGTTGTCGATGATGGCGAAAGTCGGCCTGAAAACCGAGCATTACGATCGCTATCCGCACATGTTCTCCGGCGGTCAGCGTCAGCGTATCGCCATCGCCCGTGGTCTGATGCTCGACCCGGATGTGGTGATTGCCGATGAACCGGTTTCCGCGCTGGACGTCTCGGTACGTGCGCAGGTGCTCAACCTGATGATGGATTTGCAGCAGGAACTGGGGCTGTCTTATGTCTTCATCTCTCACGACCTGTCGGTGGTAGAGCACATTGCTGATGAAGTGATGGTGATGTACCTGGGCCGCTGCGTGGAGAAAGGTACGAAAGACCAAATCTTCAATAATCCGCGTCATCCGTACACCCAGGCGCTGCTTTCAGCAACACCGCGTCTGAATCCGGACGATCGTCGCGAGCGCATTAAGCTCACCGGTGAACTGCCAAGCCCGCTGAATCCACCGCCGGGTTGCGCCTTCAACGCCCGCTGTCGTCGGCGCTTCGGCCCCTGCACCCAGTTGCAGCCGCAGCTAAAAGACTACGGCGGTCAACTGGTAGCTTGTTTTGCTGTTGATCAGGATGAAAATCCGCAGCGTTAACTCACAAAACCGGGGCCATGCGCTCCGGTTTACTCAATAAACTTCAATAGTGGTGACAAGCACAGCAAAATGCCGTACAGCAGAATCAGCCAGGCTTTAAACCCGCGAAGTTTTTCCAGTTGTGAGACTTTATAGATCAGGAAAAATGGAATGAGGCACGACACAATGCCATATAACGGGCTTCCCAACTGAAAGAACACCAGCACCGATACACGAAACGAAACCCAAATCGTCAACGTAATGACGATAAAAGCGCAGATCGCCAGAGTCAGCATGCGTGAGTTAATTTTCTGGGTATCAATAATTCGGCTTAACAGATTGAGAATAATGCCTTTAATGGCCTCGTGGAAACCGAGATAAATGCCAAAGAATGCGGTCAGTACGGCAAAGATATTCAGCACCGTAGAGGTGATATGAATGATATGCCCAGGGATCACCTGCGCGGCCAGTGCCAGTGCCGAGATATTTTGTTCAAAGGCAGAAACGGCTTCTTCGTGGCTAATTGAGAAGGTAAACGAAAAGGCAAAAAACAGGATCACCGCGATGAGCGTGACATAACTAATTCGGTGGGTACGCAGCGCGAGCCGGGTTGCCAGTACTTTATCCGCTTCCCGTTTACGATAGGCAATATTCATTGGGTTAAGTACCTGAATAAATACCGCAGAAAAGAAGCAAAAGGGAATGGTAAGCAGGACATCGCGGAAAAAGACGGAGGCTTGCGGGAAGGCGGTTATATTGGCGAAATTCCAGTGCGGGATCATCGCAAAACCGAACACGACGATAATCCCTACTTTGACCACCACCATTGGCCCGGAAATCTTAAACAGTAATCGTTCACCACCAGACGCAATTGCCACCAGTACGGCGAAAATGGCGACTTTATAAAGTAGAGATTGTGAAAGATCGGCATCGGTTAAACCGAAGGTTTTCAGGTACGAGGCGCTGTCGAAAACCACGGAGAGAGAGTAGATAAAAATCCCGTGGATAATCATCAAAAAGTAGATAACCCCGAGGAAAATTCCCCAGTTCTTCCCCAGGTAATGACTGATAATATCGGTGTAGTCATTACAGGAATCGCTTTCAGAGAGGGTTTTTAAATAAATGTCCTGCACTACCCAGGTGGCAGGATAAGCAATGATCGCTGCGGTAATAAATACCCAAATTCCCTTCAAGCCAATTTGTACTGGCATCAGCACGGTTCCGGCACCAATCGCCATGCCTATGCATAATAAAACCCAGCCGAAGTCGTAGCGTGTAAACGGCATTTTCTGATCGTGTTTCGGTAGTGTGTTGTGCTGCATAAAGTCCTGTCCAGAAAGAAGTCGGCCTCGCAAAAATGAATAAACCCAGTTTCTCTTGCGCAACAGGTGGAGAAGTCGAATACGCAGTATGTAAAAAATGAGGCAACAGATTCACTGGGGAGGTCGCGAGGAGGCGCAATTCTACAAAATTGCGCATTTCACTACCAGTCTGGAGTCAGCTCGGATATGAACTGCAACTATTGCAAATAAAGAAATTAAGCTGGAAGGCATCACGCAATGAGGAAGATTGCCGGGTGCTGACGGTAAAAAGCAATCGTAAAATCAGCGGCAAGCCGGAAAGGTTCCGGTGAGGCGCAATGTTGCGGGGGCTTAATCCCTGGTGGCATTGGTTGCT